>NZ_JBGCUM010000073.1:0-21181 GCF_054177665.1 Roseateles sp. P5_E8
GTGCTGGCGGTGCTGATGGCGGTAGCCGCGTGGGCGCTGTGGCCACGCCGCGTGGCCGAGCCGGTGGCGCCGCCGCCGGTCGCGGCGTCTGCTGCGGCTGCCGCTTCGACTCCTCCGGCCCCGGCTTCAACGCCACCCGCACCGGCCGAGCCGGCGTCCGAGGCCGCATCCGCGCCCGAACCCGGCGCCAGCCAGCCTGACGAACCGCCACCCGACATTCGCCCGCGGCTGGTGGAGCGCACCGACGGCATCAAGCGCCCACCGCTGCGGTCCACCAAGGTCGACGAGCAGCCCGCAGACAAGGCGTCCGAGAACTCTGCGGAGAAGGCCACCGAACCCGCCCGCAAGGCCGAGCCCCCCGACCCGCGCCTGACCCGCCTGGCCGCCTCGCCGGACAAGCCCGCCGTCGCCCTGGTCGGCCCGCCCAGCAGCAAGGCCGATGCCGAGGCGCTGCTGAAGAAGATGCAGGCCGGCCTGGTGGGCGTGCACAGCAACCCCGAGGCGCTGCAGGCCGACGTCATCCAGACGCCAGAGGGCTGGCGCGCGACCGTCTGGCCCTTCCCGAGCCGCGAGCAGGCGCAGTTGATCAACGCGACGCTGGTGGCACGCGGGCTCAAGACCAAGGCCGTGAACTTCTAGGGCTGTTGACCCTAAAGCCCGGGCTCGAAGCGCTCGGCCAGGAAGTCCAGCAGCAGGCGCAGCGCCAGTGGCTGGTACTGCCGCGACAGGTAGACGCCGTGGATGGCATGCGACTCGGGCTCGTAGCCCGGCAGCAGCCGCTTGAGCCGCCCCTCACGCAAGTCGTCATCAACAAGATAGCTCGGCAGGATGGCCACGCCCGCGCCGGCCAGCACGGCGCGGTGCATGACGCCGGCGTCATTGCTCTGCAGCACCGAGCGCACCGGTACGCGCAGCCATTGGCCCTCGTGCTGCAGCGCGAAGTCGCTGCGGTTGACGTAGGCATGGGTCACGCAGCGGTGCTGGCGCAGGTCGTCGGGCGTGGCCAGCGGCGCGGCCTTGGCGAGATAGGCCGGCGCCGCGCACAGCACCGAGCTGAAGCGCCCCAGCGGCCGGGCGACCAGGCTGGGGTCGAGCTGGTTGCTGATGCGCACGGCCAGGTCGATGCGCTCCTCGACCAGGTTGACCGCGCGCTCCAGCGCGACGAGCTCGACCTCGCAGTCCGCGTGCAGCGCCAGGAAGTCGGCCACCGCCGCCGCCAGCCGCGCCTGGGCCAGGGACGCGCTGGCCGTCACGCGCAGCCGGCCGCGCGGCGCCAGGCGCTGTTCACCGGCGGCGGCCTCGGCCTCGCGGGCCAGCTCCAGCATCTGCTTGCAGCGCAGCAGCGCACCCGCGCCGGCCTCGGTCAGGCTGACGCGCCGCGTCGTGCGCTGCAGCAGCCGCGCGCCCAGCCAGCGCTCCACGCTTTCCAGGTAGCGCGAAACCATGGCGCGGGACATATCGAGCGCGTCAGCGGCTTGCGTGAGGCTGCCGCGCTCGGCCACCTCGACGAAGACCTGCATGGCAATCAGGCGGTCCATGTCTTCAGGTGCTCGCAAAACCAACACGGGGCGTCGACATCGCCGACGCCAGGTCGCGAATCGCGACCGCCTGGCTCACTTCACTTCCAGCTTCATCGTGTTGGCGATGAAGGCCAGGATGTCGCTGCGCTCCTCAATGATCTTGGACGTCGGCTTGCCGGCACCGTGGCCGGCATTGACCTCGATGCGGATCAGCTTGGGCGCAGCACCCGTGTCGGCGGCCTGCAGCGTGGCGGCGTACTTGAAGCTGTGCGCCGGCACGACGCGGTCGTCGTGGTCGCCCGTCGTCACCATCACGGCCGGGTACTTGGCGCCGCTTCTGATGTTGTGGAGGGGCGAGTAGGCGTGCAGCGCCTTGAACAGGTCGGGCTTGTCGCTGGTGCCGTAGTCGGTGGCCCAGGCCCAGCCAATGGTGAAGTTCTGGTAGCGCAGCATGTCCATCACGCCGACCTGCGGCACGGCGGCGGCGAACAGGTCCGGGCGCTGGTTGGCCACGGCGCCGACCAGCAGGCCGCCGTTGCTGCCGCCGTTGATGGCCAGCGTGGCCGGGCTGGCGACCTTGTTCTTCACCAGCCATTCGCCGGCCGCGATGAAGTCGTCGAAGACGTTCTGCTTGTTCAGCTGGGTGCCGGCCTCATGCCAGGCCGAGCCGTACTCGCCGCCGCCGCGGATGGAGGCGATGACGTAGACGCCGCCCATCTTCAGCCAGCTGGCCGAGGTCACGCCGTAGGCCGGCGTGATGGCGATGTTGAAGCCGCCGTAGCCATAGAGCAGCGTTGGGTTGGTGCCGTCCAGCTTCAGGCCCTTCTTGGCGGCGATGAAGATGGGGAAGCGCGTGCCGTCCTTGCTGGTGACGAACTCGCGGCGGGTCTCGAACTCGTCGGCGTTGAAGGCCGTCTTGGGCTTCTTGAACAGCGTGATCGCGCCGGTCTTGACGTCGTAGCGGTGCACCTCGGCCGGCGTTGTCAGGCTGGTGTAGCTGAAGAAGGTTTCGGTGTCGCTCCAGCGGCCACCGAAGCCGCTGGCCGTGCCCACGCCGGGCAGCTTGACCTCGCTGAGCGGCTTGCCGTCGCCGCCATGCACGCGCACCAGCGTGGCGGCGTCGTGCAGGTAGCTCAGCAGGTAGCGGCCGCCCACGGCGGAGGCGCCGGTCATCGCGTCGGGGCCTTCGGCCACCAGCGTCTTCCAGCCGGCCGGCGCGGGGTTCTTCAGGTCGATGGCGATGAGCTTGCCGCGCGGCGCGCCCTTGTCGGTCTTGACGATGAGCTTGCTACCCGTGACGGCGACGGGGCTGTAGAGCGCGTCGAAGTCCAGCGTGATGGGCTGGGGCTTGCCGCCGGCGAATGCGCCCTTGGGCAAGGGCAGCACCAGCAGGCCGTTCTTGCTGCCGGCGCTTTTCCAGATGTTGATGAGCAGCAGCTGGCCGTCGTCGGACACATCGGCGCCGAAGCCCCATTCCTTGTCGTCGCGGTTCTCGGTGACGAGCACGTCGTCAGCCTGGGGCGTGCCCAGGCGGTGGTAGTAGAGCTTCTGGAAGTAGTTGGCGCCGGTCAGCTTGGTGCCGTCCTTGGGCGCGTCATAGCGCGAGTAGAAGAAGCCCTTGCCGTCGGCCGTCCAGGCGGCGCTGCTGAACTTGACCCAGTCGATCTTGTCGTCCAGGTCCTGGCCGGTGGCGAGGTCGCGCACCTTCCAGACCTGCCAGTCGGAGCCGGCGCCGGCAATGCCGTAGGCCAGCAGCTTGCCGTCGCGCGAGGGCACGAGGCCGGTCAGCGCGACCGTGCCGTCCTTGGACAGCAGGTTGGGGTCCAGCGCGACGACCGGCGCGTCCTTCAGCGACTTGGCCGTGTAGATGACGTTCTGCTGCTGCAGGCCGTCGTTGCGGCTCCAGAAGTAGCGGCCGCCTTCGCTGAAGGGAATGCCGTAGCGCTCGAAGTTGTAGAGCTCGGTGTAGATGCGGCGCGCGGGCAGGCGCTGCGGCATCGCTTCAAGGAACTTGTCCGTGACCTTGTTCTGCTCGATGACCCAGGCCTTGGTCTCGGCGCTGTTGTCGTCCTCCAGCCAGCGGTAGGGGTCGGCGACGGCCGTGTCGTGATACGCGTCGATCTGGTCGACCTTGCGCGTGACGGGGTAGCTGAGGCCTTGGGCCTGGGCGCTTGTGGCGACGACGGCGGCAAGGGCGAGGGAAGTCAGGGGCAGCTTCATCTGGGGGTGTCCCGGGATCGAGAAGCCGCCGATTCTCGACGCCCCTTGCCGGCGGCGCCGATGGTCATGCGAGGAAAGCCCTGACGGCGGTAACCCTTAGGGCGGCGCCTCAGCTCCGGTAGTCGGCGTTGATGGTGACGTAGTCGTGGCTGAGGTCGCAGGTCCACACCGTGGCGCTGGCGGCGCCGCGGTTCAGGCCGACGCGGATGGTGATCTCGCTCTGCTTCATGACGCGCTGGCCGTCTTCCTCGCGGTACTCGGGCCGGCGGCCGCCGCTCGTCACGACGTGGACGTCGTCCAGGTACAGGTCGATGAGGCTCTGGTCCAGGTCGCCAATGCCGGCGTAGCCGACGGCGGCCAGGATGCGGCCCAGGTTGGGGTCACTGGCGAAGAACGCCGTCTTGACCAGCGGCGAGTGGGCGATGGCATAGGCCGCCAGCTTGCACTCGGCTTCGTCGCGCCCGCCTTCGATGGTGATGGCGATGAACTTGGTGGCGCCCTCGCCGTCGCGCACGATGGCCTGGGCCAGCTCCTGGGCCAGTGCGATCAGCGCCTCGCGCAGGGTTTGCGCGTCGGCGCTGTCCAGCGACGTGATCTCGGCGTGGCCCGCCTTGCGGCTGGCGATCAGCATGAAGCAGTCGTTGGTGGACGTGTCGCCGTCGATGGTGATGCGGTTGAAGGAGGCGTCGGCGGCTTCCTTGACCAGCGGCTGCAGCAGGGCCGGGGCGATGTTGGCGTCCGTCGCGACAAAGCCCAGCATGGTCGCCATATTGGGCCGGATCATGCCGGCGCCCTTGGAGATGCCGCTCAGCGTGACCGGCACGCCGCCGAGGGTGATGCGGCGCGACGCGGCCTTGGGCAGCGTGTCTGTCGTCATGATGCCCAGGGCGGCCTCGCCCCAGCCGTCGTCGCGCAGCGCCGCCAGCGCGCCGGGCAGGCCGGCGGTGATGCGGTCCACCGGCAGCGTCTCCATGATGACGCCGGTGGAGAAAGGCAGCACCTGCTGCGGCTGGCAGCCGATCAGCTCGGCCAGCGCCTGGCAGGTCTGGCGCGCACGGGCCAGGCCGTCGGCGCCGGTGCCGGCGTTGGCATTGCCGGTGTTGATGAGCAGCGCTCGCACGCCTGACCCGGCGGCCAGGTGCTCGCGGCAGACCTGCACCGGGGCGGCGCAGAAGCGGTTGGTCGTGAAGACGCCGGCCACGGCCGCGCCCTCGTCCAGCGCGATGACGCTGAGGTCACGCCGGTTGGCCTTGCGCACGCCAGCCATCGTCACGCCAAGGCGCACGCCCGGCACGGGCAACAGGGAGGCGGGATCGGGGGCGGAGAGATTGACGGGCATGGCGCGCTCGGGTTGGTCAGGGAAAGCGCCGGGATTGTAAAAAGCGAAAAAGGCTCCCGAAGGAGCCTTTGCAAGCGAATGCGCTTGTTCGATCAGCGGGGCAGGCGGCGGCGGGCCAGCATGCCGATGGCGCCAAGGCCGGCCAGGAACAGCGCGTAGGACTCGGGTTCCGGCACGGCCGTCACTGCCGTGGCGACGATCAGGTCCTGGACGCTGGCGTGGGTCAGGCGGGTGAGCTCGTAGCGGGCCGGGCCGTTGTAGGCCAGAGCCTGGGCCAGGAAGCTGTTGGCCAGCGTCGTGGCGGCGGTGCTGGTGGCGTCGCTGCCCACCACATGGAAGCTGCCGGTAGCGGTGTCCAGAGAAGTGCCGTTCTCGCGCACCAGCTCCCACACGGCCAGCTGGAATGCCGCCTTGTCGGTGTAGGTGGACAGACTTGCAAAGGTCGTCGAGAACAGGCCTTGCAGTTGCTGGGCCTGCACACCGCTGAAGCTGCCGATGTCATAGACAAGCTTCAGACCGACGCGGCCGTTGCCCTGGGTGGGCTCGATGCAATAGGCGATGAAGCTCTGGGCGGTATCGACGTAGGTGTAGTTCAGTGCCGTCGTCGCGTAGTTGTTCGTCGCCCCGGCGACGTCAACCGTGTTGAGCTTGGTGCCGGCCGTGTCGATGCCCTGCCACTTGACGGTGACGGTGCCGACGGCAACAGCAGCTTGTGACGCCAGCAGGCCGGCGGTCAGAAGACTGGAAACAATGATGCTTTTCATCTCGATCATCCGATTCGTGTGCGGGTTCAGGCCTTGCGACGGCGGATGCTGGTCACGCCAGCGCCGAGCAGGGCCAGGGTGGCCAGGGCAACGCTGCCCGGCTCAGGCAGTTCCAGCGCAGCGCTGTAGCCGTTGGCGGTCTTGTCGGAATAGCTGACGCCCGTGATTTCAAGCTGCCATTCGCCCGCGCTCAGCAAGCGGGTCGACAGGGCCCATTGCTCGACACCGGAGAAGGCCGTGTCCCAGTCGATAGCAACGGTCTCGGCCCAGCTGGCATTGCTGCCGAGGCGGCGCAGCGTGACGGACTGAACGTCAACGGCCGGATCGCCACCCAGCGGAGCGACCGTGTTCAGAAGACCGCCAACCCAGGTGTCGCTGGCCAGCGTCAAGGTGTAGGTGTCGTCGAATGCCTTGCCGAAGCCGGTGTCGTCCTGGTGGGTGAAATTGCTGATCGTGACCGTGCCGGCCGAAGCGCTGGTGGCGAGGACAACGGCTGCGATGGCGGTGAACAGGGCTTTCATGACGGGCTTTCTGGAACTTCTATCGGGCTAACCCCAGTAGCGGGGCTCTCTGGGACTGCACTCTAGGGGGATGCCCCCGGCCGGAGCACCCCTCATGCGCGGGCCGCAGTGGGTGGTTCGTGCTCAAACACACGTATTTCCCCCTAGATGGGTGGGGCTCCAGAGGCCGTCGGCCCAATGAAAACGGGCCGGCAGAGCCGGCCCGTGAGGGATTCAAGCGCGAGAAATCAGGCCAGCTTGCCGTGGCAGAGCTTGAATTTCTTGCCGCTGCCGCAGGGGCAGGGGTCGTTGCGGCCGACGTGGCCGTACTCGGCCAGCAAGGTGTCGGGGTCGACGTCGCGGCTGATGGAACCGTCCTCGTTGGGATGCTGGTAGGTCACGTTGGACACGGCCTCGGCGCGGCGCTCCAGGGCCTCGGCGGCGCGGTCGGCCTCTTCCTGGCTCTGGATGCGCACGTTCATCAGCGTGCGGGTGACTTCCATCTTCACGACGTCCAGCAGCTGAGAGAACAGCTCGAAGGCCTCGCGCTTGTATTCCTGCTTGGGGTTCTTCTGGGCGTAGCCGCGCAGGTGGATGCCCTGGCGCAGATAGTCCAGCGCGGCCAGGTGCTCGCGCCAGCGCTGGTCGATGCTTTGCAGCAGCACCATGCGCATGAAGGGGTTGAACTGCTCGCTGCCGACGCGCTCGAGCTTGCCGTCGAACTGCTGCGCACCGGCCTTGACGACGGCTTCGAGGATTTCCTCCTCGGTGATGGAGTCGCTCTTCTGGACGAGCTCGGCCAGCGACAGCTCGACCTGCCACTCTTCCTTGAGCACCTGCTCCAGGCCGGGCAGGTCCCACTGCTCTTCCACGCTTTCGACCGGCACGTAGGTGCGTACGACGTCGGTCAGCGTGGATTCGCGCAGCGAGCCGATCTGGGCAACCAGGCTCTCGGCCTCCAGGATGTCGTTGCGCTGCTGGTAAATGACCTTGCGCTGGTCGTTCGAGACGTCGTCGTACTCGAGCAGCTGCTTGCGGATGTCGAAGTTGCGCGCCTCGACCTTGCGCTGGGCGCCTTCGATGCTGCGCGTGACGATGCCGGCCTCGATGGCCTCGCCTTCGGGCATCTTCAGCCGGTCCATGATGGCGCGCACGCGCTCACCGGCAAAGATGCGCATCAGCTGGTCGTCCAGCGACAGGTAGAAGCGCGAGCTGCCCGGGTCGCCCTGACGGCCGGCGCGGCCACGCAGCTGGTTGTCGATGCGGCGGCTCTCGTGGCGCTCGGTGGCGATGATGCGCAGGCCGCCCTCGGCCTTGACCTTGTCGTGCAGGCCCTGCCACTCGTCGTGCAGCTGCTGGATGCGGCGCGCCTTCTCGTCGGCGGGAATCGCGTCGTCGGCCTCGATGAACTTGACCTGGTTCTCGACATTGCCGCCCAGCACGATGTCGGTGCCGCGGCCGGCCATGTTGGTGGCGATGGTGATGACACCCGGGCGACCGGCCTGGGCGACGATCTCGGCCTCGCGGGCATGCTGCTTGGCGTTCAGCACGTTGTGCGGCAGGTTGGTGGCCTGCAGCAGGTTGGAGATCAGCTCCGAGTTCTCGATGGACGTCGTGCCCACCAGCACCGGCTGGCCACGCGTGTGGCAGGCGCGGATGTCCTCGATGACGGCGTTGTACTTTTCCTTGTCGGTCTTGTAGACCAGATCCAACTCGTCCTTGCGGATGGTCGGGCGGTTCGGCGGGATGACGACGGTCTCCAGCCCGTAGATCTCCTGGAACTCGTAGGCCTCGGTGTCGGCCGTGCCCGTCATGCCCGACAGCTTGCCGTACATGCGGAAGTAGTTCTGGAAGGTGATCGAGGCCATCGTCTGGTTCTCGGCCTGGATCTCCACACCTTCCTTGGCCTCGACGGCCTGGTGCAGACCATCGCTCCAGCGGCGGCCCGACATCAGGCGGCCGGTGAACTCGTCGACGATGATGACCTCGCCGTTCTGCACGACGTAGCCTTGGTCCTTGTGATAGACGTGGTGGGCCCGCAGCGCTGCATTCAGGTGATGCATCAGCGTGATGTTGGCCGCGTCGTACAGGCTCGCGCCTTCGGCAATCAGGCCGGCCTGGCTCAGCAGGCGCTCGGCGTTCTCGTGGCCGTCTTCGGTCAGGTGGATCTGGTGCGACTTCTCGTCCACCGTGAAGTCGCCCGGATCGATGACGCCCTCGCCGGTGCGCGGGTCCAACTCGCCGATCTGCTTCTTCAGGCCGGGGACGATCGAGTTGATCTTCTTGTAGACGTCGGTGTGGTCGTCGGCCTGGCCCGAGATGATCAGCGGCGTGCGCGCCTCGTCGATCAGGATCGAGTCCACCTCGTCGACGATGGCGTAGGACGTGCCGCGCTGCACGCGGTCGGCCGTCTCGTAGACCATGTTGTCGCGCAGGTAGTCGAAGCCGTACTCGTTGTTGGTGCCGTAGGTCACGTCGGCGGCGTAGGCCGCCTGCTTCTGCTCGCGCGGCATCTGCGGCAGGTTGATGCCCACCGACAGGCCCAGGAACGTGTAGAGCTTGCCCATCCACTCGGCGTCGCGGCGCGCGAGGTAGTCGTTCACCGTGACGACGTGGACGCCCTTGCCCGTCAGCGCGTTCAGGTAGACCGGCAGCGTCGCCATCAGCGTCTTGCCTTCACCGGTGCGCATTTCGGCCACCTTGCCGGCATTCAGCACCATGCCGCCGATCAGCTGCACGTCGAAATGGCGCATCTTCAGCGAGCGCTTGCTGCCTTCACGGCAGACGGCAAAGGCCTCGGGCAGGATGTCGTCGACCGTCTCGCCGCCGGCGATGCGCTGCTTGAACGCTTCCGTCTGGGCGCGCAGTTCGTCGTCGCTCAAGCCCTCGTACTTCGGCTCCAGCTCGTTGATCTGCTGCACGGTGCGGCGGTATTGCTTGAGCAAGCGCTCATTGCGGCTGCCGAAAATCGAGGTGAGAAGCTTGGGCAACATGCTGCGGAGTGGGGCTGGGCGGGGGCCGGCGAGAACCGGTGCGACGCGCGAATCTGAGGGCGGTGCGAGGCAATACAAGGCGGAGTTGCCTGGCCGCGCAAAACGGCGCAGTTTAGCAGCGCCCCCAAACGGGGCACCCTGCCCGCCGGCCCGCTGAATACACTGCGCCCATGTCGGCTCCACGCTATCTCGCGCCCAAGATCCAGCGCGTCAGCGTGCCCGACCCGATGCCGGTCGCGCAGGCGCTGCGCGCCCACGAAGGCCTGGTGCGGCTGGGCGAGCGCCTGGAAGCGTCACGGCGCCGGCTGCGCGTCATCACGCCGGCCCTGCCTGGCAGCCTGCTTGCCAGCATCCAACCCGGCCCGATCGACGAGGAAGGCTGGAGCCTGCTCGTCGCCAACGCGGCCGTCGCGGCCAAGCTGCGCCACCTGCTGCCGCGGCTGGAAGCGCTGCTGGCCCAGGCCGGCCTGCCCGGGCGCATTCGCGTGAAGCTGGCGCAAAAGTAAGTTTGCGAAGCCAAAGCGGCGGTGGCTTGGGCGCCGGAGAACGGGCAGACCTGTTGCTGCGTTGCTCGGGCCAGAGGCCCGATCCTTCGCCAGGCACAAACAGTCCTCAGGACTGTTTGTGTCCGGGCTCAGTCCTCCGGCCGCTTCGCGACCTCCCCCTTTACCTTCGCAACAGGCCTACCCACTCCCCTGCTTCGCGGTGCAATGGGTTTGTTCGTCCCGAAATACCTCCGGTGGAGCGGCCGGGATGCGGGTGCGCGCACTTGCGCAAGTAAAGGAGGAGGGCCGCTTGCGGCCCGGGGGACACGGAGCAAGTGCGTGCACCCGCGTCCTGGCCCAGACCAGTCTTGGCGACGGCTTCCGATCCCCGCCCACCTCATCGGCGCGGTCTTGTGCACTGTCAGATTTGACATTCGTGCACCTGCGCATCTGCAGGCTTTGACAGTGCCCTAAACGGGCCCGGACTTTGATCATTCGTTCCAACGAACGGCAGCAATGCCCCACAGGAGCAACGAATGAGCACCACCCCCGGCACTGCCAGCGCAGACACCCGCGAAGCCACCGCCGCCTGGCATGTCAGCCCCGCCGACATCGCCGCGCTCGACGCCCGCGTCGTGGCCGACGACCTCAGCGCCGGCGCCAACTCGCCCTGCGCCTGTGCCTCGCTGCCGGCCACCACCAGCGTCTGGCTCGACGGCCTGCTGTCCACGCACGGCGCCCGCCGCCGCTGAAGCGACTCACCCCAACACCCGAATAGCGCTTCGCCACCCGGCGCTATGCCTCAACCAGGGTGGCATTCAACCTCTAGGAGATTTCCCATGACCAACCCCACCACCAACATCCAAGCCGACATCCAGTCCTTCGACGACATCGACGTCACGGACGCCACCATCGAAGGCCTGGAAGTCGTGACCGTCAAGGACGCCCTCGCCCTGCCGGAAACCGGCGCGTCCAGCGGCTCGAGCTCCTGTGGCTCCTGCTCGACCTGCGGCTCGTCGTCGTGCTGCATCTCGCTCGCCTGATCGGCTGAGCTGCCCTCGAGGGGTGGCCGGCGCCACGCCGGCCCCTCCTCACTTTTCGCCCTGACCCCCTCCACCCCGGAGTTGCCATGTTGACCCCACCTCCCCTCGCGCCCGCTCAGGCGCATGGCGCGCCGCCCGCCATTGACGTGCGCGGTCTCGTCAAGACCTACGGCAGCAAGACGGCGCTGCGCGGCCTGACGCTGCGCATCGAGACCGGCAGCACGGTGGCCCTGATCGGCCCCAACGGTGCGGGCAAGAGCAGCTTCGTCGAGATCCTGATGGGCCTGCGCACGCCGGACGGCGGCGAAGTGCGCGTGCTCGGGCATGACGTGGTGCGCGACCCGCGTGGCCATGTGGCGCGCATCGGCGTGCAGCTCCAGGAGGCCAACCTCTTCAAGCTGCTGACCATCCGCGAGTACTTCGCCTTCTTCGCCAAGCTCTACCCCCGCCATGTCGACCTGGCCCAGCTCGCGGCCGAGTTCGCGCTGACCGACATGCTCGACACCCGCGTCAGCAAGCTCAGCGGCGGCCAGAAGCAGCGCGTCTCGCTGGCACTGGCGCTGATCAACGACCCCGAGCTGGTCATCCTCGACGAGCCCACCGTCGGCCTGGACCCCATCGTGCGGCGCGAGTTCTGGGAGCTCATCCGTGCCCAGGCCGGTCGCGGCCGCACCGTGCTCTTCACCACCCACTACATGGACGAGGCCGCCGCCCTGGCCGACCAGGTCCTGATGATTTCCGCCGGCCAGCTCGTGGCCGCCGGTAGTGCCGCACAGCTGATTGCGCGCGCCCCCGACGGCAGCCTCTCGCTGGACGACGCCTACGCACACTTTGCGCGCCAAGGCGCGCTGGAGGCCGCTTGATGAACACCGCCCTTCGCGCCTACGTCGGCTTCGACTTCCGGCTGGCCTTCCGTGACCGCATGGTCCTGCTCATGACGCTGGCCGTGCCGGCCGTCATGTACGGCTTCTTCGGCCTGATGTATGGCCAGAGCGTCTACGGCGCCCAGGCCGTCAGCTACTACGACGAATACACGCCCAGCTTCATCGGCCTCATCCTGCTCAACGTGGCGCTGATGAACGTCGCCCCGGTGCTGGTGATCTACAAGGAGCAGGGCCTCTTCCGGCGGCTGCTGGTCACGCCGCTGGACATGGGGGCCGTCTGGTTCTCGGCCATCAGCCGGGCGTTCACGATCTTCCTGCTCGGCCTGGTCGAGATGCTGATCGTCGGCTGGCTGATGTTCCATCGATTGCCGGCCACCTCGTTCATCGAGCTGCTCGCCGCGCTCACGGTCAGTGCCTACGCGCTGTTCTCGCTGGGCTTCCTGATCGGCGCGCTGGCCCGCACCGCCAACTCGTCCTTCAGCGCCGGTAGCCTGCTGTTCCAGCCCATGCTGCTGCTGTCCGGCGCCAGCATCCCGCTGACCCAGTTCCCGGACATCGTGCAGACCATCGCCCAGGTCATCCCCATGACCCACGCAGTCGAAGCCCTGCGCCTGGCCTGGCGCGGCGAGTTCTTCACCTCGGCCGGTCTCGCGCCCACCCTCGTGCTGCTGGCCTTCGGCACCGTCTTCGCGCTGGTCGCCCGCCGCTGCTTCCAGTGGTCGGCACGCTGAAGCCTCCTCCGTTTGACCTCAGGGACTGACACATGAACTCCACCACCATGCTCCCCACCCAGGACGGGCCGATGCTGCTGCATCCGCGCTACGTGATGCGCGTGGCCGGCGAATCGGTTCGTGCGCTGCAAGGCCTGGAGACCGGCGAGACCGCCCAGGTGCTGGCCGACGGCGAGCGCCAGCGGCTGGAGCTGCAACAGCAATCGGCCGCCCTGCTGGACGCGCTGGGGCAGGCCATCCACGGCTGCACCGACCGCGACCTCGGCCGCCTGGCGCTGAACGTCAAGCGCGCCGTGTTCAACCAGCGCGCCAGCAAGCCCGAGCAGGTGCAGGCGCTGGCCGGCTTGATCGACGCCGACGCGCTGGCCGCGCTGACCCGCTTCAACGAAGCCGCCATCGCGCTGGCCGGCCACGAGGAGAAGGTGCGCCAGGCCTATGCCCGCGAGATCGACGCGACCTCGGAGCACCTGAACGCGCTGTGGCAGCTGCCGCGGCTGCGGGACGCGATCAGCTACGTCAACCCCGAGCTGTTCGCCGACTTCGAGGCCATGGCCCGCAAGGACGCCAAGCCGCTGGCGCCCAAGGCCAGGCGCAAGCTGCAGGAGACCTTCGTTCAGTACCTGACCCGCTGCAGCTCCAAGACCAGCCCCCTGTCCACCTTCACCGTGCTGCACGTCGGCCGCTGGGACGAGCGCCTGGTGAGCGACTGGTCCCTGGACTACGACGCCGCGCTGGACCGCCGCGTGACGCTCAAGGGCGCGCTGATGCGCCAGATCCTGGCCCCGCTGCTGGGCAACTTCCAGCTCTCCAGCAGCCTGTTCGCGCTGGCGCTCAACCCCAGCCTGGTGCTGGAGAACGGCCGTGCGCGCTTTCGCACCGTCACCGAGGGCAACACCAGCAGCGGCAAGTTCTTCGGCACCGGAGAGGCCGTGGCCGAGATCAACAGCAACGCCGCCGTCGCCTGCCTGCACCACGTCTTCGCGCAGCGCAACTTCGAACCCATCTTTGCGCGTGACCTGATCACCGCGATGTGCAAGCTGGCGCCCAAGCTGCAACCCCAGGTCGTCAACGACCTGCTGGGCAAGCTCTACGACCTGCGCATGCTGCTGCCCGACACCCAGCCCTGGGAGCAGACCGACCCGCTGGCCTGGACCGAGCAACTGCTGGGCGACCTGCCCGGCGAGAGCGGCGTGCAGGCGCGTGGCCACCTGCGCAACGTGCGCCAGTCGCTGGCCGACTTCCGCAGCGCCGAACCGGCCCAGCGCGCCCAGCTGGTGGGCACGGTCAAGGGCGAGATCAAGGCGTTGCGCGAGGCCTTGCAGGCGCCCGAGCAGCGCTCGGCGGCCGACACCGTTTTCTTCGAGAACTGCTACCTCAAGTCGCTGCAGGGCGGCCTCAACCCGCGCCTGCTGGAACCCTTTGCCGACGACCTCAGCCTGCTGATGGCCCTGGCGCCCGTGGTGGGCTTCACGCAGCAGGCCCGCTGCGACATGGCCGACTTCTTCCTCGCCGAGTACGGCGCCGGCGGCGTTTGCGACCAGCCGCTGGAGTTCATCCGCCGCTTCGACCAGATCTACGCGCTGGGCAGCCTGACGCACGCGGCCGACCCCGAGCGCAAGGCCGCCCCCACGGCCATCAGCGAGGCCTTCAACCGCGCCCGCCGGCAGTTCAACGACGTGCTCACGCCGCTGCTGACGCAGAAGGAGGACGTGCAGATCGACCGCGAGGCGCTGCGCGCCGTCGTGCAGGCCCTGCCCGCCCCGGTACGCCAGCGCGGCGGCTCGCAGAGCTATGTGGGCCAGATCGCGCTGCGCCAGGGCCGGCCGACGTTCGTGCTCAACCAGGTCTTCGGCGGCCGCGGCGGGCTGATGTCGCGCTTCATGGAAGTGCTGGAAGACCGCGAGGTGCAGGAGGTGCGCGACTACCTGCTCAACAGCAGCGAAGGCGCCCTCTTTGCCGAGCTGCCCGGCGTGTTCGGCTTCAACGCCAACAACCACCCCCGCATGGCCGACCACGAGGTCGTCGTGCCGCCCTTCGCGCCGAACTGGGAAGAGACCCGCAAGTTCGAGATCGACAAGCTGCGCCTCGTCTACGACCCGCGCGAGCACATGGTGCGCTTCAAGACCGAGGACGGCCGTGACATCGACGTCTGGTACCACGGCTTCCTGATGCCCATGCTGCTGCCGCGCATCCAGCGCGTGCTGGCCATCGCCTACACCGAGGGCATCAACAACTTCACCGTCGCGCCGATGATGAAGCAGGGCCTGCTGCGCCCGGATGCCGTCACCTACCTGCCGCGCCTGAGCCTGGGCGACGTGGTGCTGGCCCGCCGCACCTGGGTCATCCCGGCYACGCTGCAACCCGATGCCGACCTGGCGCCCGAGGCCTTCTTCGTCGCCATCCAGGCCTGGCGGCGCGAGATCGGCCTGCCGGCACAGGTCTTCCTGCGCGGCATGCCGGCGACCGACCCGCAGGTGCAGACCGGCACCTCGCTGAACTTCAAGTGGGACGCGGTCGACTTCAAGGACCTGAAGCCCTTCCATGTGCGCTTCGACAGCCCGCGCCTGGTGCGCCTGATGCAGCGCACGCTCAAGCGCAACAGCTTCTCCATCGTCGCCACCGAGGTGCTGCCGTCGCTGGACGACCAGCATGTGTCGGTCGAAGGCCAGCCCCATGTGGCCGAGCTGCAGTTCGAGCTCAGCACGCTGCCGCAGCGGCTGCAGCCCGCCAGCCGGCGCGACCAGTGGCATGCGCTGCGCATCGCCTACTTCGAGGACGACCGCCGCGGCCTGCTGCTCGGCCCCTTGAGCGACCTGCTCGACGGCCTGCGCAGCCAGCATGGCATTGACCGCGTCATGCTGCTGCCGCACTGGCGCCACGGCCCCCACGTCGACCTGGCCGTCCATTGCAGCGCCCAGGTGCTGGACGAAGTCGTCTGGCCCGCCGTGCGCGCCCAGTTGCTGCCCTGGCTGCAAGCCAACCCCAGCAGCCGCGAGATCGACCCGCAGGCCTACGAGGCGCTCGCCACCAAGCTGGCGCTGTTCGAGCTGGACCCCGAGCCCGCCCTGCCCCTGCTGACGAACAACACGGTCACCGCCGCACCCTATGTCCGCCCCAAGGCGCTGAAGCTGGAAGCCTTTGCGGCGGCGCGGGAGGACTTCCAGGTCGCCGCCCTGCCGCTGACGCTGAAGCTGCTGCGCGGCAAGGTCGACGGCAACGACGAGTTCATGCTGACGCTGGCGGCCATGCTGGCCCTGGTGGGGCAGACCTACGAAATCGGCGGCCTGTCGCGCGGCTATGTGTCGCTGCGCTCGCATGCCGAGTACTTCTTCGCCGCGCACGACGACGGCGGCAAGCTGCGCGGCCGCTTCGACGCACTGGACCAGCGCCTGGGCGAGCGCGTCGGCGAGGTGCTGCGCGCCGTGCTCGACGGCCGGCTCGACAGCCTGGCCCTGGCGCCCGAGTTCAAGCAGGTGCTGGCCGAGTGGCAAACGGTGCTGGCCAGCACGGCCGAGGCCAACCGCCGCATCGTCCACCAGCACTACGACGTGCTGCTGGCCGACGACACCTTCGACCGCCTGCAAGGCAGCGTCACCGGCCAGGGCAGCGACTTCCAGACCCGCATGCGCCAGCGCGTGCCCAGCGAGATCGGCCGCGCCCTCGGCCAGGCCCGCGGCATGTTGGCCATGAGCACGCCGCAGATCATGGCCTACCGCACCACGGTCAACTTCTTCTACACGCTGCTGCCCTTGCTCGGGGTGTCGCCGATGCAGAAGTTCTGCCTGTGCCACCTCGTCGCCCTGGGCGTCGAGCGCGTGCTGGGCGTGAGCTGGCGCGACATCACCGGGCTGCAGGCCGCCGCCACCCCGGAGGTCTCCGCATGAACACCGCCACCGTCGGCGCCTGGCCCGCTCGCCGCCTGCGCCTCAAGCACCACGTCTTCTTCCGCAACACGCCTGCCGGCGTGCAGTTCGACGGCGGCAGCCGCAGCCTGCTGCTACCGGGCGAGGGGCTTCACCGGTTGGTGGAGCGCGTCATCGCGCTGATGGACCACGGCCTGGACCTGCCCGCCCTGCAGGCCCGCCTGCCGGAGCGGCTGCAGCCCGCCGTGCATCGTGTCGTGCAGGCGCTGGACGCCCACGGCCTGCTGCTCGACGAGACCGACGACACGCCCTGGCTGCCGCAGGCCGACGCGCCGCTGGCTGTCACCGAGTTCATCAAATACCTGCAGGACCGTGCCGACCCCGCCACCCGCCTTGCTCGCTGGGGCGCCTGGCGCGATGGCTGCGTGCTGCTGGTGGGCGACGGCCATGCGCTGAAGGCCGCCGCCCGCGCCCTGGCCGACAGCGGCGTGGGCACATTGCGCCTGCGCCTGCTGGCCAGCGACAGCGCCATCACGCTGGATGAGCTGCACGAACACCTGAGCGCCGCGGGCATCCTGGGCCAGGCCTTGGACCTGCAGGCCGGCGCGCCCCAGGCCGCTGACTTCGACGGCGTGACGGCCGCGCTGTGGGCCAGCGACCGCGCCGATGCCGCGTTGGACGCTGCCATCTTCGAGCATGACGCCCGCCGCCACGGGCTGGCCGCCGTCATCGCCCTGCGCAGTGGCGGCATGGCGCTGGTGGCCCCGCCCAGCGAGCCCGGCCTGCCCGGCGTGCACGAGCTGCTGCAATGGCAGCAGGCCGGCGCCGACGAGGCCCACAGCCCCGCCAGCCTGGCCCTGCTGGGCGTGGTGGCCGCGCAAGGCGTGATGGACCACCACTTCGGCATCGCGCCGGCTCAATGGCAGCGCCGCGTGCGCCGCGTCTCGCCCTACCTGGAACTGAGCCAGCACCCGCTGGTGGCGGCAGGCACCCGCCCAGCCGCCCTGGGCGAACTGGCAGCGATTGAGCCGCAAGCCTTCAGCGACCTGCTCGGCCAACCCGGCGACCGCAGCCTCTCCGGCTACGAGCAGCAACGCGTGGCCCTCACGCCCTGGTTCGACGCCGCCTTCGGCCCGCTGGCCTGGCGCCCGGCCGGCACGCGGGGCCAGGTCTTGTCGCAGCTGCCGCTGTACCACGACGCCATCGCCGTGCGCGCCCCGCTGGGCCAGCGCGGCGCCGTCACCCAGGTGGCCGGCTGGGGCCTGAATGCCGAGCAGGCCGGCACCCGCGCGCTGCAACTGGCACTGAGCCAGCTGGCCGCCAAGCTGGCGCCCGGGCATGACGCCACCGACTTCGTCACCGCCTTCGACCCCGCCCGCTGGCAAGCCCTGGCCTTGGCGCAGGCCGTCGCGGCCCACCCGAGCTTTGACGCCGAGCGCCATGTGGCCCGGGTGGCGCTGGAGCAAATGCAGGACAGCGTCGTGCATTTGCTGCGCCAGCTGCTGCGCCACTTCGCGCCGGCGCCGGCCCGCGTGCTGCTGCACTGGCACCCGCGCTTTGCGTCATGCGTGGCGCAGGTCTACGTGGGCGACACGCTCGCAGGCACGGCTTGCGACGCAGCCGCGCTGCCGGCCATCCAGGAAGCGCTGGGCCAGGCCTGCAGCCGCGTGCAGTTGAACGACGACGCGCTGTGGCGCGGCCGCGTGTGGCATTGGCCCGAGCCGCAGGCCGGACAGTGGCAGCCCGCGCCCGACCTCCAAGCGACCAACGCCGAACTGCCTGCGCGCGTGCAGTGGCATGTGGCCGACACCCTCAACCTCCCGAGCGGCGTGATCTGTGGTCGTGCCGTCATCGAACACGCCGAGGCCCTGGCATGAACACCGCCGCCATGACGCTACGCACCTGGACGCTGATCCACGACGCCAGCAGCGACGCGCTGTGGCCCGCCCTGCGCGCCGCCACCGCCCAGCAGCACGCACTGGCGGACGCGCCGCTGCCGCAGGCCGGCGAGCGCTGCCTGCTGGTGTTCGACCAGCGCCGCGCCCCCGAGGCCCTGGCCTGGCAGGCCAAGGCCCGCCAGGCCGGCGCCGAGCTGCTGCTGCTGGGCCTGGAGCCGGGCAGCGTCAGCTTCGGTCCCTGGGTGGCGCCGCATGACAGCGACGCGCCCTGCCTGGGCTGCGTGATGCGCTGGACCGCGCTGAACCTGAACCAGCCCCAGCACTGGTCTGCCGAGCCGCAAGCCCCGGCCGAGCTGGAGCGCCAGTCGCAGGCGCCGCTGAGCCCCGCCGGCCGCGTCGTCTTCAAGCAGCTGCTGGGCCAGGTGCTGGCCGAGCCCGAGCAGGTGCGCGGCCGCGTGCTGCGCCTGAACTGGGAGCGCCTGGCCACCGACAGCCACCGCCTGCACCGCCACCCGCACTGCCCCGATTGCCACCCGCTGCCGGCCGACCACGCCGAGCTGGCCCGCCTGGACCTGCAAGCGCGCCCGTTGGACGGCAACGCGCGTGGCCGCTTGCCCAACCCCAAGCTCAACGTGGCGGCGCTGCGCGAGAACTTCCTCGACCACCGTACCGGCGTCATCAAGCACCTCTTCCACGACCTCAGCTCCGAGCTGATGCCCATGGTGGTGGCCGAGATGAGCCTGCCCGGCTCGACGGTGGCCGAGAGCGGCTACGGCCGCACCGAGAGCCGCGAGGGCTCGGAGCTGGTCGCCATGCTGGAGGCCCTGGAGCGCTTCTGCGGCCACGAACCGCGTCGCCATGGCGCCTCGGTGCGCGGCAGCTTCGACAGCCTGCGCGCGCAGTACGGCGATGCGGTGGTCGACCCGCGCGACTTCGTGCTGCACGACGCCGAGCAGATGGCCCAGCCCAGCTTCACCCACGAGCCCTACAGCGACGCGCTGCAATTCAACTGGAGCTGGGGCTGGTCGATGCGCAAGAGCCGGCCGGTGCTGGTGCCGCAGCAGATGGTCTATTACCGCCTCGGCGACGCGCCGGGCCAACCGCTCAACCGCTTCGTCTACGAGACCTCCAGCGGCTGCGCGCTCGGCGGCTGCGTCGAGGAAGCCGCGCTCTACGGCTTGATGGAAGTGCTGGAGCGCGACGCCTACCTGACCTCCTGGTATGGCCGCATCCCTCCGCGCGAGCTGCTGCTGGACGACGTGCGGGACGACCGCGTGGCGGCCCTCGTCGCCCGCAGCCGCGCCCAGGGCTACGAGGTGCGCGCCTTCGACATGCGGCTGGACATCGACGTGCCGCTGGTCTGGGCGCTGATCGTCGACCCGCGCGCCGATGCGCCGGTGAAGAGCTACTGCGCCTCGGCCGGCCATGCCCAGTGGGAGCAGGCGCTGTTTGCCGCGCTGGTGGAGGTGACCACGTCGATGGGCGTCTACCAGGTGACGATGCCGGCGCTGCGCGAGCGCGCGCTGGCCATGGCCGACGATCCCTGGCTGGTGCGCGGCATGGCCGACCATGTGCTGCTCTACAGCCTGCCCGAGACCTACCCGCGACTGGACTTCCTGTTCGACGGCCCGCCCGCGCAAGCCCTGCCCGCACCCGCGCCTGCCGCCACCGACCTGCGTGACGAACTGCTGCGCCGCGTGCAGCAGACGCTGGCCGTGGCCAGCGACGTGATCCTGGTGAACCAGAGCTGGGCGCCGATGGAGGCGCTCAACCTGCACTGCGTCAAGGTGCTGGCGCCGGGGCTGACGCCGGTCACCTTCGGCCACCAGCACCGCCGCTGCGCGCTGCCCCGGCTGAACTCGGCCCGCCAGGCCCGCGGCCTCGCGCCGATGGCGCAGGGCGACATCAACCCTGAACCGCACAACTTCCCATGAGCATGTTGGCGCTCCAGGCCTGCCCCGTGCTGCCGCTGCCGCAAGCGTGGTGGCTGGGTACGCACCGGCGCATGGATCTGCTGGACGTGCCGTCCTTCGGCGCGGCCCGGCCAGCAGCGCCGACGCTGGCGCCCCGTGTGACCCTGCGGCGTCGCCTGCACCGCCTGCCCAGCCGCCTGCCGGCCGAGCTGATGAGCCTGGGCGACCACCTGCAAGGCCGCGCGCCCGCTGTGGCGCTGGATGCGCTAACTGCACTGTCGCTGCTGCTGCGCCACCTCGCCGCGCCCATCAGCTTCCAGGCCGACAACCCCTACGCCGTCCACCGCGCCGTGCCGTCGCCGCGCTGCGCCTACCCCTGCCGCGTGTTCGTCATCGAACGGCACGACGCGGGCGTGCGCCAGTGGGTCTACGAGGGCGATCACCACGCACTCGCCCAGGCCGCCGGCCCTTGCGACACGCAGGCGCTGCTGGGCGAGCACCAGTTGGCCGTCATCGGCGTGGCGCGACACTGGATGCTGGCCGACAAGTACGGCGACTTCGCCCCCTTCAACGCCATGCTGGAAGCCGGCATGGCCCAGTCGCAGCTGCAGCACCTGGCGCAGGCGCTGGGCTGGGCAGGCGAGCCGCTGGAAGGCCAGCCCGCCGCGCTGCGCGCCGCCAGCCGGCTGTGCGAGCACCCGCTGGAGACGGTGGCCTACGGCCTGCGGCTGAGCCCGGCCGCGGGCCAGCACTGGCTGCCGTCTTGGCCCGGTGAAGCCATCGAGACGGACGTGGCCGGCCATGCGCCCTCGCCCCGCCTGGCCGAGCAGTTCGACCTGCTGCCCAGCCTGGCCGCACAGTTCGCGGCCATCGGCCCGGCGTATGAGTCACCACCGACCGCTGCGAACTTTGCGGGGCCGGCGCCGGAGACGGGCTTGCTGGAACTGATGCGCGCCCGCAGCTCGGGCAGCGACCGCAGCGGCCTGGCCCCGCGCCTGGCCCCGCTGCCGGCCGGCACGCGCGACCGG
>NZ_JBGCUM010000074.1:0-20818 GCF_054177665.1 Roseateles sp. P5_E8
GCGGTGTGCAGATTGGATAACACCAAGCTCTGCTGACTCTACCAATTGGGTTTGTTGACCTCGTCAACAGACCAACCAGTCAAGCCTGACGACCATAGCGACTTGGTCCCACTCCTTCCCATCCCGAACAGGACAGTGAAACGAGTCAGCGCCGATGATAGTGCGGATTCCCGTGTGAAAGTAGGTCATCGTCAGGCTAGTTATTAAAGCCAACCCCCACTAGCGAAAGCTAGTGGGGGTTTTGCTTTTGGGTGCGCGGAATCACGATAGTTCGCCTGAGTAAATGGCGTCTACTGGTTTTGGGGCGGCTCAGCTGAGTTTCTGTCCATGCCACTGCCGGGACAGGGCCTCGATCAGATGTCGTGAGCGCCGGGATTGGCCCGTTGGGGTGAATCCATTCCGTAAGGCCTGTTGCGCCGCGCCTGGCGAGCCAGAGAAGTTGCGGCTCATCAAGGAATGCATGGCGGCCCTGATACATGGATTGGTGTTCGCCGAGTGACGGTCGTGAACTGTGCCGGCGGAGCAATGTCTAGGGCACGCGAAGTTACCGCGCCTTTCGTGCATCCCACCAGATCAACAGCGCAATGGCGGTAGCCACAAGCGAGCCCAGTCCGCTCAGAGTCACACCAATCGGCACGCCCGCCGCCTCGCACCCCGCGTACGCCGCCAGCATCCCCAGCACGCACAGGTTCTCGTTGAACCCCTGTACCGCGATGGACCGTCCGGCGCTCAATAGCGCGGCGCCGCGGTGCTGCAGCAGCGCGTTCAGCGGGACAACCATCGCCCCGCCCACTGCGCCGATGAGGGCCAGCATGCCGGCCGCCGTGGCGACGTCGTCGAGCTGAGCGACGACTGGCATCAGCAGGCCCAGCGCGACGCCTGCCCACAGCCCGTGCCGGGCCTGGTGCAAGGCAAGCCAGCGCCCCGCTGCGCCGGCACCGACGATCACACCGACCGCGACAGCGGCCTGCAGATACGCCGCCTGGCTCAGCGGCAGCGCGAGCGCTTCTCCCGCCCACCGCAGCACGGCGAACTGCAGCGTCGCGCCGACGCCCCAGCACAGCGTCGTCGCCGCGAGTGACAGCCCGCCTTCGCGGTCCCGCCACAGCAGCCGGTTGGCCGTGCGGAACTCGCGCAGCAGCGTCAGCGGGTCATGCGCCACGCTGCGCTGGCGCCGGCCGCTGTCGGCAATGCCGGCGTTCAGCAGGCTGCTCACGGCGTAGATCACGAGCAGCGCTGCGAGCGAGCCGGTCAGCTTGTCGGCGGGCAAGTCCAGGCTGTCGCAGAGGTCGGCCAGACCCGAGCCCAGCCACAGCGGGCTGACAAGTGCGCCGCCCAGCACGGCGCCTAGCAGTGCCGCGGAGACGACGCTGATCTCTATCCAGCCATTGGCCTTGACCAGCGCCTCGGGCTCGGACATCTCTGTGATGACGCCGTACTTGGCCGGCGCGTAGGCGGCGGCACCCAGGCCCACGACGGCCAGCGCGGCGACGGGGTGCAGGCCCAGCGCGAGCAGGGCGAGGCCCAGCATCTTCACGAGATTCATCACCGCCATCACGCGGCCCTTGGCGAAGGCGTCGGCCAGCGGCCCGACCCAGGGCGCCAGCAGCACATAGGCCAGCATGAAGCCGAACTTCAGCAGCGGCGCCCACCAGGCGGCAAAGCCCTGCTGCATCAGCAGGGCTATGGCGACGATGAGCATGGCGTTGTCGGCCAGCGCCGAGGCGAACTGCGCGCCGATGACGAGGCCGAAGCCGCGCGGCAACCGCGCTCGGCGCGAACAGAGGGCGACGGCGGGCGCGAGGTCGGAGGTGGCGGTGGGCACGAGGGCCGGACTGTGCAGGCCTGCCATGAAGCGCCGATGAAATCTCGCCTGGCGCGTTACTGAACGGCGGGCCTACCACCGCGCCGTGCGGGCTCAGCCCCTCACCACCGCCTCGAACAGCAGCGCCAGCTGGCTGGCGATCAGCAACTCCTGCCGTGTCCACGCCCGCGTCGCGCGGGCATCCACCAGCCACAGTGCGCCGGCCAGTTGAGCGCCGTCGTACAGCGGCACCTCGATGCGCGCCTCGGCCGCGCCGGCCAGGCCGGACAGCTCGACGTGGCAGGGGTGCAGGGCCGCATCGGGCAGGGCCAGCGGCGTGCCGTGGCGGGTCAGCAGGTCGACATAGCGCGGCTGCATCTCCCGGCTCAGGCCGCCCTGGCCGACCTGACCAAATAGGGGCAGACGGATGACGGCGGCCACGCCGAGGATGCGGGCGCTGGCGGTCCTCAGCTCGGCCAAGGCTTCGGGCGGCGGTGCCGCGGCCAGGCGTTGGCGTTGGCCGCACAGATGCAGCAGCAGCTCCTCGGGCGTGACCGGCACGCCGGCGTCCTCGGCCGGCGGTGCGGCCAGCGTGACGCGCGCGGGCAGGCTCAGGCGCTCGATCTCGGATTGCAGGGCCAGGTGTTGCCAGAGGTGGTCCAGCGCGCCGGCGGCGTCGCCCTCGGCCTGCAACAGCTCGGCCAGCTTCAGGTGGGCCTGGCGCGCCTGGGCGCGAGCCTGGATGCGCTGGGCCAGGGCCAGGCCGTGGCGGGTGGAGCGCACGGCGGCGGCGTTGTCGCCACGGGCCAGCGCGATCTCGGTCCAGGTGCGGCTGGCGGCCGCCTCCAGCCAGGGGTAGCCCTGGCGGGCCGCAATGTCCAGGGCCAGCCGGCAGTCGGCCACGGCCCAGTCCATGCGTTGCCGGGCCAGCGCCGCGCGGGCCAGATGCCAGTGCGCCTCGGCCTCGAAGACGCGGTGCGCGCCGCGCCGCGCCGCCGCCAGCCCGTGGCTGAAGTGGCGCTCGGCCGCCGGCAGGTCACCGGTCTCGAAGCTGCCGACGCCGATGTTCAGCGCCAGCTTGGCGGCCAGGTAGCTGTCGTCGCCATGGCTGCTGGATTGCGCCAACTGCTCACCTGCATCACGCATCTGGCGCAGGCCGCGCGCCCAGTCGGCCTGGGCGTAGTGGATCTGCCCCAGGCCGATGCGTGCGGCCACGGCGGTCTGCAGATGGCCGCTGACCTCCGACATGTCCAGCGCGCGCGACCACTGTTCACTGGCGAGCTGGTACTCGCCCTGTTGATAGGCGATGCGCCCCAGTGCCTCGCAGACACGCGCCGCCTGCACGGGGAAATGCCCTGCCGCAGCCAGCGCGCCGGCTTGCTCCAGCGCCGGTAGCAACTCCAGCGCGCGGCCGCGCGGCTCCAGCAAGCCGAAGCGGGCGTAGAGGGCGTCCGCGCCGACAGCGGTGTCACCGGCGGCGGCGAAGGCCTGGGCGCTCAGGCGCTCCAGCAGCCGGTCGGCCGCAGCGGGGTGGCGGTGCGCCACGCGAGCGATGCGGCCCAGCAAGGTGGCCAGGGCGTCGCTGGCGGCGGGTTGGAGAGTGAACACGGCGGAGGCTGGCTAAGAGCTGGGTGGGGTTGGTTTCACACTGGTATTCTTGTTCATTCGAGGGCCCTGCCAGCATCTCAGAGACTCAATGTGCCATCTGCATCGACGGCCATAGACCAGTTTAAAACCAATTGACGGCGGCACTCGTTGGTATTAGAGTGGTATCGACTGAATCCTGTCGACCATGCCGCTTGCTCTCGATCCCTCTCTGGTGACTTCTCACGACTCCGGTCGGCCTGCGCGCTGGTGGGTCGGCATTGACGGTGGCGGCACCAGCACGCGCGCCGTCGTGGCCGATGCCGGCGGCCAACTGCTGGGCCGCGGCGAGTCCGGCGCGTCGGCGCTGAACCAGGGCGTTGACCAAGCCTGGCGGCATATTGCCGAGGCCATCGAGCGCGCCGGTGTGCCGGGTCTGCAGCTGCGGGATTGTGCGCTGGGCCTGGGGCTGTCCGGCACCGGTGTGCCGGCGCAATTGCAGGCCTTCGCTGCTGCCGATCCCGGCCTTGCGCGCTTCTCGCTGGTCACCGACGGTTTCGCGGGTCTGCTGGGCGCGCACGGCGGCCAGCCCGGCGCGCTGCTGATCTCGGGCACGGGCTCGGTGGCCGAAGCGCTGCTGGAAGACGGCGCGCACCGCATGACCGGCGGCTGGGGCTGGCAGATCGGCGACGAGGGCAGCGGCGCCTGGCTGGGCCAGCAGGCGATGAAGATCGCCCAGGCCGCATTCGACGGCCGTGCGCCGCGTGGCCCGCTGGCTGACAGCGTTTACGCACTCACCGGCGGCAGCCGCAAAGAGCTGCTGGCCTTCTGCGCCCAGGCTGGCCAGGGCGGCTATGCCAGCCTGGCCCGGCTCGTCTTCGAGGCCGAGGCGAGCGACTCAGCCGCCGCCGCCCTGCTCGACGCCGCCGCGCGCGCGCTGGACGCGCTGGCCACCGCCCTTCATCCCACCCTGCCGCTGGCTCTGGCCGGCAGCATCGCGCTGCGCCTCGCACCGCGCCTCGGCCCGGCCCTGCAGTCCCGCCGCGTCGAACCCAAGGGCGATGCCGTTGCCGGCGCGCTCTGGTTGATCCAACAACGAGAGACAAACCTCGCATGAGTGCAGTTTTCGACTTCAAGGCCGACCCCAATGCGGCCTCGCCGCTCTATATGCAGCTGGCGCAAAGCCTGGCGCAGGCCATCCGCGACGGCATCTTCCATGCCGACGAGGCGCTGCCCTCCGAGCGCGTGCTGGCCGAGCAGTTGGCGTTGTCGCGCGTCACCGCCCGCAAGGCCATAGACCGGCTCGTCGAGCAGGGGCTGATCATCCGCAAGCGCGGCTCGGGCAACTACATCGCGCCCAAGCTGGAGCAGCCGTTGACGCGCCTGACCAGCTTCTCGGAAGAGCTGCACCAGCGCGGCTTCGTGCCCAGCTCGCGCTGGCTGCTGCGTGGCTTCACGCCGGCCGCGCCCGACGAGCAACTGTCGCTAGAGCTGAAGAGCGGCGAGCGCGTCGCGCGCCTGGAGCGGCTGCGGCTCGCGGACTCGGTCGTCATGGCCTACGAGGTGTCGGTGCTGCCGCAGTCGGCGCTGCCCGACCCGCAGAAGGTCGAGGCCTCGCTGTACACCCACCTCGGCGACCGTGCCCCGGTGCGCGCGCTGCAGCACATCCGCGCGCTGAACGCGGACGCGAAGCTGGCTGGTCTGCTGGAGGTGCCGTTAGGGGCAGCCGTGCTCTTCATCACCCGCGTGGGCTATCTGGCTTCGGGCCAGGCCGTCGAGCTGACGCATTCCTATTGCCGCAGCGACTACTACGACTTTGTCGCCGAGATGCGCCGAGACTGATGAAGCTGCGACTTGAAGGCGACATCGTCACGCCGCACGGCGTGATCGCCGGCTACCTGGACATCGCTGACGGCCGCATCGCGGTCGTTGGCGGTGCGCCCATCGATGCGTCGCGTGCCGGCGAGGGCGGCCGGCCCATCCTGCTGCCCGGCTTCATCGACACCCACGTGCACGGCGGCGGTGGCCGCGACACGATGGAAGGTGGCGATGCGATCGCGACGATTGCCCGCCGCCATGCCCGCCACGGCACGACGGCGCTGCTGGCCACGACGATGACCGCGCCGGTCGGCGACATCGAGGCTGCGCTGAAGGCGCTTGGCCCCGTTTGCCGCGAGCGCGGCGTGCAGTCGGCGCGCGTGCTCGGCGTGCATCTGGAAGGCCCGTACATCAACCCCGACCGCCTCGGCGCTCAACCCGCGCACGCCATTCCGGCGACGCTGGCCGAGGTGCAGCGGCTGAACGAATTCGCGCCCATCAAGGTGCTGACCATCGCGCCCGAGATGACCGGCCACTTGGCGCTGATCGGCCCACTGCGCGACGCCGGCATTCGCGTGCAGATCGGCCACAGCGCCGGCAGCTTTGACGACGGCGTGGCGGCGCTGAACGCCGGTGCGGCCGGCTTCACCCACCTCTTCAACGCCATGACGGGCCTGCACCACCGCGAGCCCGGCATGGTGGGCGCGGCGCTGGCTTATGGCCAGCATGCCGAGCTGATTCCCGACCTGCTGCATGTGCACCCCGGCGCCATCCGCGTCGCGCTGCGCTGCATCCCGGGCCTGTTCTGCGTGACCGACTCCACCGCCGCCGCCGGCATGCCCGATGGCGAGTACCGCCTGGGCGAATACACGGTGCAGAAGTGCCTGGGCGGCGTGCGCTTGGCCGACGGCACCCTGGCCGGCAGCGCACTGACGATGGACCAGGCGCTGCGCAACCTCGTGCAGGTGCTGGGCCTGGACGTGGTGGACGCCGCGCGGCGCGTGTCGACCGCGGCGGCGGAATACCTGGGTCTGCCCGACCGCGGGCGGCTTGCCGCCGGGGCGTGGGCGGATGTGGTCGTGATGGATGCCGGGCTTCAGCTGCGGCGCGTGTTTGTAGAAGGTGAAGAGATCGATGTCGTCGCTGATGCTTGAAGAGGCGCTGAGCGCGCCTGACGTGGTGGCCCGCCAGTTGGCGGCCGACCCGCTGAGTTATGCCCGCCTGGGCCAGGCCCTGCAGGAGGTGCCGCCCACCAGCGTGCTGACGATTGCGCGCGGCAGCTCCGACCACGCGGCCCACTATCTGGCCTACCTCGTCATGGCGCGCCTGGGCCGGCTGGTCACTTCGCTGCCCATGTCGCTGATCACGCTCTACCAGAGCCGCATCCATTGCGAGGGCCTGCTGTCGCTGGCCTTCTCGCAGTCGGGCCAGAGCCCGGACCTGATCGCGCCGACGCGGTTCTTCCGCGACGGCGGCGCGCGCACGGTGGCCTTCGTCAACGCCAGCGGCTCGCCGCTCGCGGCTGCGGCCGAGCATGTCTTCGAGCTGCACGCCGGCCCCGAGAAGAGCGTGGCCGCGACCAAGAGCTACATCGCCCAGCTGGTGGCCGGTGCGCGCGTCGTCGCCGCCTGGCAGCAGGACGACGCCTTGCGCGCGGCACTCAACGTGCTGCCCATCGCGCTGGAGCAGGCCGCCAAGCTGGACTGGACCGCCGCGCTGCCGGTGCTGCAAAACGCCGAGCGCCTGTTCGTGCTGGGCCGAGGCACGGGCCTGGCCGTCGCGATGGAAGCGGCGCTGAAGCTCAAGGAAACCTGCGGTATCCAGGCCGAGGCCTTCTCGGGCGCCGAGGTCAAGCACGGCCCGATGGCCCTGGTGCGCGACGGCTACCCGCTGCTGGTGTTCGCACCGCGCGGCCCGGCCCAGGCGGGTCTGCTGGCCATCGCCGAAGAGATGCGTTCGCGCGGTGGCCGAGTGCTGCTGGCCGCCCCCATCGGCACGCCGGGCGCCGAACTGCCGTTGGCGACGACGGGCAACGAAGACCTCGACCCCATCGCCCTCGTGCAGAGCTTCTATCCCATGGTCGAGGCGCTGGCGCGCGCACGGGGCTTCAACCCCGATGTGCCGCCCAACCTGGCCAAGGTCACCAAAACACACTGAGACCGCCGCCATGAGCACCTTCGACCCCGGCCGCCTGGTGATGGTCGACATCCCCGGCCAGAGCCTCGACGCCGAGACCGCCGCCTTCCTGCGCGAGCAGAAGATCCGCTCCGTCTGCCTGTTCCGCAAGAACATCGGCAGTGAGGACGAGGTCAAGGCGCTGATGCGCGACCTCATCGAGACGCTCGGCCCCGAGGCGCTGATCGGCATCGACCAGGAGGGCGGCGCCGTCGTGCGCGTGACCTTCCTGCCGCAGCCGCCTTCGGCGATGGCGCTGGGTGCGAGCGGTGACGCGGACCGCGCCGAAGCCGTCGGTGCGGCCGTGGCGCGCGGCCTGAAGTCGCTGGGCATCAACTGGAACTTCGCGCCGGTGCTGGACGTCAACAACAACCCGTCCAACCCTGTCATCGGCGAGCGCAGCTTCTCCAACGATCCGGTGGAGGTGAGTCGCCTCGCGGCCGCATGGATGCGCGGCTCGCTGAAAGAGGGCGTGGCCTGCTGCGTGAAGCACTTCCCCGGCCATGGCGACACGCATGTGGACTCGCACCACGCGCTGCCCACCGTCGACAAGTCGCGTGCCGAGCTGAACGCGCTGGAGCTGGCGCCGTTCAAGGCGCTGGCGTCTCAAGCGCCGGCCATGATGACGGCCCACATCGTCTACCCGCAGATCGATCCGGACCGGCCGGCCACGCTGTCGCCGCAGCTGCTCAAGGGCATCCTGCGCGACGACTGGGGCTATGACGGCGTCGTCATCACCGATGCGCTGATGATGAAGGCCGTGGCCGAGCGCTTCGGCTACGCCAAGAGCGCCGTCATGGCCATAGCAGCCGGTGCCGACATGGTGCTGGCCCAGGGCTCGCTGGAAGAGCAACTGGTGGCAATCAACGCACTGCGCGACGCCTTCGCCAGCGGGCGCCTCACGCCCGCGCAGGGCGAGACGGCCAACCGTCGGCTGGACACGCTCGCCGCCGCCTACCCCGCCCGCGCCGTGGATGACGCGGCCGCCCGCGCCGCCGACCACACGCTGATGGCCGAGGCCTGGGCCGCAGGCCTCACCGCGCTGCGTGGCGCGAAGCCGCCGGCACTGAACGCGCCCATCCGCGTCATCGTGCAAGGCGACGTGCCGACCGACATGGTGTCCGAAGCCGGCCCCACCGGCCGCCAGGCCGTCGCGCTGTTCGATGGCTTCACGGACGCCCAGGTGCTGATGGTCGACGACATCGCCCTGCTCGACTGGACGCGCGTGCCCAAGGATGGCCGCGTGAACATCCTCGTATCCACGCGGCGCGCGCGTTATGGCTTGGCCGCGAGCGAGTGGCGGCCCGACCTGCATCTGTCACTGTGGAACCCCTACCAGGCCCTCGACGTGGCCGGCCCGACCGTGCTGAGCTGGGGCTTCTCGGCCGGTGCTTTGGCGGGCTTGAAGTCCTGGCTCGAAGGCCGCACCCAAGCCACCGGCCGCGCGCCGCAAGGACTGCAGTGATGGAAACGAAATCGCCGATGCGCTGGATTCCCAGCCTCTACTTCGTGCAGGGGCTGCAGTTCTTCGTCGTCATGCTGATCGCCGGCCTGATGTTCAAGCAGATGGGCGTGGCCAACGACCAGATCGCGCGCTGGACCGGCCTCATCGGCCTGGCCTGGGCCTTCAAGCCGCTGTGGAGCCCGCTGGTGGAGCTGGCGCGCAGCAAGAAGATGGTCGTCGTGGCCATGCAGTTCAGCGGCGCAGTCGGCCTCGGCCTGCTGGCGCTGGCGCTGCAGGCCAGCAACTTCTTCGCGCTCAGCATCGCGGTGCTGTTCTTCCTGGCCTATGCCTCGGCCACGCACGACATCGCCTGCGACGGCCTCTACATGGGCGCGCTGGACGAGAAGCGCCAGGCCGCCTACGCGGGCTGGCAGGGCGCCTTCTTCAATGCCTCCAAGTTCCTGACGCTGGGCGGCCTGATGGTGCTGGCCGGGCGGCTGGAAACCAGCATGGGCGTGTTCAACGCCTGGAGTGTCATCTTCGCGATGCTGGCCGGCCTGCTGGCGCTGCTGGCCGCCTGGAACGCCAAGGCCCTGCCCAACCCGCAGCGTGTGTCCAGCGAGCCGGTCAAGCTGGAAGAAATCGTGGCCGACTTTTTGAAGAAGCCCGGCATCTGGAAGATGGTGATCTTCATCGTGCTGTTCCGCCTTGCGGAAGGCCAGGTGCAGACCATAGGCCCGCTCTTCCTCATCGAGGCGCGTGACAAGGGCGGCCTGGGCCTGACGGGCGAGCAGGTTGGCGGCGTCTACGGCACGGTGGGCACGGCGGCCTTCCTCATCGGCTCCATCCTCGGCGGCTACTTCACGTCCTGGCTGTCGCTGAAGCGCGCCATGCCCATCCTGGTGCTGATGATGGCCGTGCCCAACGCCGTGTTCTGGGGCCTGAGCCTGGCGCTGCCGACGTCGCTTTGGACCATAGGCGCGGCCGTGGGCCTGGAGATGTTCGGCTATGGCTTCGGCTTCGTCGGCATGATCCTGTACATCATGCAGGTCGTGGCGCCTGGGCGCTTCCAGACGGCCCACTATGCGCTGGGTTCGGGCGTCATGCAGCTGGGCTTCATCCTGAGCAAGACCATCAGCGGCGACATCCAGATCGCGATGGGCTACCAGCACTTCTTCCTGTGGACGTTGGTCTGCGGCGCGCCGGCCCTGCTGCTGCTGCTGTGGGTGCCGATGCAGCGCACCAGCCTGCCCGCGGACGCGGTGCCCGCATGAAGGCTGTCTGGCTGCTATTTGCCGCTGCGCCCGCGTTCGCCGCCGGCGAGTTCTTCGACGACTTCTCGCAAAAAGACCTCGATGCGCTGCGTAGCAGCGGCTGGGTGCTGCGCGACGGCACCGGCCACCCCGGGCTGCCCGGTGCACGCTTCTCCCCCGGCCAGCTCACGCTCGACGGCCGCCTGCTGAAGTTGAAGCTCTCCACCGACGGCACGCCCGCCAACACGACGCTGGCCCAGCTCTGCGCGGCGCGCAAGTTCCTCGTCGGCACGACGACGGCGCGCGTGCGCCTGCGTGACACGGCCGGCTCGCGCGACCCCATCATCCAGAGCTTCTTCCTGGCCAGCCCGCTCAGGCACGACTACGACCCTGACTTCAGCGAGGTCGACTTCGAATACCTGCCGCATGGCGGCTGGGGCGAACCGGAGACGCGGCTCTACGGCGTCAGCTGGCATACGGTACGTATCGACCCCTGGCAGTCGTTCAACCAGGCGTCCATCGTGCCGGGCTCGCATGACGGCTGGCAGCTGCTGACCGTGCAGGTCGAGGCCACGCGCACGCGCCACTTCGTCAACGGCCGCCTGATGGGCGAGCACACGGGCCGCAACGTGCCGGCCAAGCCGATGGCGATCAGCTTCAACCACTGGCTGGCCCTCGGCGCCGTGGCCGGCGCGCCGCGCGACTACCAGTTCGACGTCGACTGGGTGCTGCACCGGGCCGGCCAGACGCTGAGCCCTGAGGCCATGCAGGCGCGCGCCGAGGCGCTGCGCAAGCAGGGCGTGGCCCGGCAAGACACCGTGCCCGACATGGGCCTGACGAGCGAGTGCAATCTATGAAGAAACTCCTGATCGCCGCGCTGGCGCTGGCTGCCTCCTTGGCCCAGGCCCAGGCCCAGGCGCCCGTCGTCGGCACGTACATCCTGGCCGAGCGCGGCGTCGGCGTCGTCGAGCAGCTCAAGCCCGGCCGCGTCACGCACATCCTCTACGCCTTCCTGCTGATCTGCGGCGAGGGTCAGCGCAAGGAGGAGGCGCCGGCCTGTGCCGGCAAGCCCGGCTTCAGCATCGCGCCGCATGCCGATCAGGACATCTTCTCCGCCGCCTTCCAGCGCCTGAAGGTGCGCGACCCCAAGGTGCAGGTGCTGGCCTCCGTGGGCGGTTGGGGCGGGTCGGACCCGTTCTTCCATCTCGCCGCCACGCCCGAAGGCCGCGCGGCCTTCGTCAAGTCATCGACGGACTGGCTGCGCGCCCACCCCGGCTTCGACGGCCTGGACATCGACTGGGAGCACCCCGGCAACAACGGCGCGTCCAACGGCGTGCAGCTGGGCAGCCCCGCCGATGGTGAGCACTTCGTGCAATTGCTTCAGGACCTGCGCGCGGGCCTGGACCTGCTGGGGCGCGAAACGAACAAGCACTACGCGCTGACGGTGGCCATCAATACGACGAAGGAACAGCTGGCACGCATGCCCATGGGCCGCGCCGCCAAATCGCTGGACCTTGTCTTCATGATGACCTACGACTTCGCCGGCCCCTGGACCAAGAAGGCCGCCAACCACACCGCGCTGCGCAGCACGAAACCCGGCGACGAGAGCCTGGAACTGTCGGTCGCCAATCTCAAGGCCGAGGGCGTGCCGGCGGCCAAGATGGTGGCCGGCGTGGCTATGTATGGCCGCGGCTTCGACGGCGTGAAGGCGGACGGCAGCTACGCCAAGCCCTGGCCCAACGCCGACGGCTCGGTGGCCTTCAAGGACGTGGCCGCGCTGAAGGCCCAGGGCCTGAAGCCGCGCTACGACAAGCCCAGCCAGTCCTGGGCCATGGTGGGCGAGGGAAGGTTCGTCGGCTATGACGACCCCCGCGCCGTGCGCGCCAAGGTCGCGTTCGCGAAAAAGGCCGGCCTGGCGGGCGTGTTTGCCTGGGAGCTGAGCCAGGATAACGGCGAGATACTGGACGCCATGAACACGCTGCACGCAACCCAGCCGTGAGCCAGATCAGGCGCATCGCCTCGGTGGATGCGTTGCGCGGCCTGACGGTCGCCGCCATGCTGCTGGTCAATAACCCCGGCGACTGGGGTCATGTCTACGCGCCACTGTTGCACGCCCCTTGGCACGGCTGCACGCCGACCGATCTGGTCTTTCCGTTCTTCCTCTTCATCGTCGGCGTGTCCACGGCACTGGGCATCGTGCCGCGAGTGGAAGGCGGCGCGGTGCCGGGGCCGCTGTGTGCGGCCATCGTGCAGCGCGGCCTGCGCATCTTCGTGATGGGTGTGGTGCTGAGTGCGCTGGCCTGGTGGCTGTTGAACAGGCCGGAGTTCCGCCTGCTGGGCGTGCTGCAGCGCATCGGCCTCTGCTTCATCGTCGTGGGCTTTGTGGCGGTGCAGCTGCGTGCGCGCGGGCAGTGGCTGCTGCTGATCCTGCTGCTGGCCGGCTACGGCGCGCTGCTGCAGTTCGGCGGCGGCACGCTGGAGAAGGTCGGCAGCCTGGCCCAGCGCATCGACACCGCCGTGCTGGGCCGCCACGCCTACGAATGGAACGCGCAGACCGGCATAGCCTTCGACCCGGAGGGCCTGCTCTCCACGCTGGGGGCGCTGGCCACCACCGTCTTCGGCCTGCTCTGCGGCGGCCTGCTGCGCCGCGACCAGCCGCGCGCCCTGCTGCTGACGGGCGTGGCGGCGGCACTGGTGGGCTGGTGGTGGCACACCTGGCTGCCCTTCAACAAGGCGCTGTGGACGCCGTCCTTCGTGCTGTGGACCGGCGGCCTGGCGGCGGTGGCGCTGGCCGCCGCGCATGTCTGGGTGGACCGCCTCGGCCAGCACGCCCTGGGCCGCGCCTTCGGGCTGAACGCCATCACCGCCTACGCCGGGGCCTGGGTCTGCACCGTGCTGCTGGCGAAGACGGGCTGGATGACATGGCTGTATCCGACCGTGTTTGGGCCGGTGGGCGCCAAGCTCGGCCCGCAGGCACAGTCGCTGGCGTTCGCGCTCGCCTTCGTCGCCGTGTGGGCGCTCATCGTCTGGGTTCTCGACAAGCGCCGCTGGTACTGGAAGGTTTGATCACGTCATGACCCCGGTTGAAAGCTGGTCGGTGGCCGACGAACCGCAACTCAAGGAGCGCCTGGAGCAGCGGGCCGAACCGGTGCTGCTGAAGGGCCTGGTGAGCGACTGGCCTGCGGTGCGGGCCGGGCGCGAAGGCGCGCTGGGCATCTGCAACTACCTGCGCCGCTTCGACCGCGGCGTGGAGGTCTTTGCCACCAAGACCCGCGCGGCGGCGCGCGGCGTCATGGGCTACAACGAGACGCTGAGCGACTTCGACTTCGTCAAGGCGCGCATGACGCTGGCGGAGTTCATGGCCAACCTGGCTGCCTATCTGCCGGTTGACGGCGCACCGGCCATTGCCGCGCAATGCGCCAAGGTCAGCGAGGTGATTCCCGGCTTCCTGGACGAGAACCCGCTGCCGGCCCTGCCCGGCGTGGTGCCCAACTTCTGGCTGGGCAATGCGCTGACGGTGCCGGTGCACCACGACCACCCCTACAACCTGGCCTGCGTGGTGGCCGGGCGGCGGCGCTTCACGCTGTTCGCGCCGCCGCAGGTGGGCAATCTCTACATCGGCCCGTTGGAGCACACCCCGTCTGGTGCGCCCATCTCGGTCGTGCATCCCAAGGCGCCGGATTTCGAACGCTACCCGCGCTACCGCGAGGCTCTGGCGTCGGCGCTGGTGGCGGAGATGGCGCCGGGCGACGCCCTCTACATCCCGCCGCTGTGGTTCCACCAGGTCGAGGCGTTGGAAAAGGTCAACCTGCTGATCAACTACTGGTGGCCCGTGCTGGGAGACGCGCAGCAGCCCAGCCCCGCCAACACGCTGATGCAGGCCATCAAGGTGCTGAACGCGCTGCCGGCGCATCAGCGCGAGGCCTGGGCGGCGATGTTCGGGCACTACGTCGCGCAGCAGGGCGGCGACCCCGCCGCCCACATCCCCGAGGCCTGGCACGGCGCACTGGCGCGGCGGCAGTGAGCATGCAGCCGATGAAGGAGCTGGCCGGCCTGACGCGCGAACGCTTCGAGCGCGAGGTGCTTGCGGGCTATGAGCCGGTTGTGATGCGCGGCGTTACGGCGCAGTGGCCGCTGGTGGCACAAGGCCGCGCGGGCCTGGAGGCCTGCCTGCAATACCTCATGGGTTTCGATGGCGGGCAGGCGGTCGACGCCATCCTCGCCAGGCCCGACCCCACGCGCGCCTTCAGCTACTCACCCGAGCTGGACGGCTTCAACTTCACGCGCGACAAGCGGCCCTGTGCCGCGCTGTTCGAGCAGCTCTGGCGCTACAGCCACTTCCCCGATCCGCCCGCGCTGGCGGCGCAGAGCGCGCTGGTGGCAGAGGCCTTGCCGGGCCTGGAGCAGGCCAACCCGCTGCCGCTGCTGGACGCTGGGGTTGCGCCGCGCATCTGGATAGGCAATCGCGCCACGGTGCCGGCGCATTTCGACGACTCCCACAACATCGCCTGCGTGGCCGCCGGGCGGCGGCGCTTCACGCTGCTGCCGCCGCAATGCGCGCCGCTGCTCTACCTCGGCCCGCCGGACTACGCGCCCACGCCGGCGCCCATGTCGGTCGTGCCCGATCTTCATCAGGCCGACCCGGCGCGCTTCCCGCTCGTGCGCGAGGCGCTGGCGCAGGCTGTCGTGGCCGAGCTGGCGCCGGGTGATGCCATCTACATCCCGCCGCTGTGGTTCCACCAGGTCGAGGCGTTGGCGCCGCACCTGAACATCCTGATGAACTACTGGTGGCGGCCCGACGCCGCGCCCGGCCGTCGCGACGACCTGCACTTGGCCGCGATGCGGCTGACCATGCTGGCCTTGCGCCACCTGCCCGACGGCGAGCGCGAGGGCTGGCAGGCGCTGTTCGCGCACTACGTGTTCGGCGCGCGGGGCGAGGCCCTGGCCCACATCCCCGAGGGGCAGCGGCATCTGTTCGGCGATGTGGACGCGGCCGCCGATGCGGCGATCCGCAAGGACATCGGCGAGCGGCTTTGAATCACCAGAGATAGAGCTGCAGCGTCTTGTCGCCCACGCGCGGCGGGATGTCGGCGAGCAGCTCGCGGTGGTCGGGAAAGTTCAGCGCACTGCGCGCGACGAAGTCGTCCACCGTGTCCAGCCGGTGCCGCGCCTGGTGGGCCGTCGGCGGCTGCAGGTCGTCCGGGAACAGGCCCATGCCCGCCAGCAGCGCATACCAGGACACGATGGGATAGCCCTGGCCGAAGCGGCCTTGCTTCAACCCGGCGGCCAGCGGCTTGCGCGACATCCAGGTCATCAGCACGCCTTGCAGCGAGTCCGACAACCGCATGTTCTCGGCGTTCTCGCGCCAGTAGTCGGTGTCGGTGCGCGAGTTGGTCTTGTAGTGCGCCACGATGTAGTCGCGCGTGTTCTCGAAGCGCGTGTGCATGGTCTTGTTGAATGCGTCCTGCGCGGCCGGGCCGAGGTCGCCTTTCTCCAGTGCCTCCACCAGCGCGGCGGCCGTGCGCTGCACGAACAGCAGGGCCGTGGCCTCCAGCGGCTCGATGAAGCCCTGCGACAGGCCCACGGCGACGCAGTTGCGGCTCCACTGCTTGGCCATGCGGCCCACGCGCATCTTCAGGTGGCGAGCCGGCGTGTCCGAGTCGAGCAGGCCCAGGTGCCGGCGCAGTTCGGTCTCGGCCTCGTCCGCCGAGCAGTGCGCGCTGCTGTAGACATAGCCGTTGCCGTGGCGGTTGGTCAGCGGGATCTTCCAGGCCCAGCCATGGCGCAGCGCTGTCGAGACGGTCTGCGACGCGATGGGCCCGTCCAGCGGCGTAGGCATGGCGATGGCGGCGTCGTTGAAGAGGTTCTCGGCAAACGGGATGAAGGGCGTCTTGAGCGCCTGGCCGATCAGCAGCGACGCAAAGCCCGTGCAGTCGACGAAAAAGTCGGCGGCCAGGTGCTCGCCGTCGTCGAGCTGCAGGCGGGCGATGTCGCCGCCCTCGTTCAGCAACACCTGCGTGACGTGACGCTGCAGATGCGTCACGCCGCGCTCGACCGCCTTGCGACCGAGGAACTGCCCGAGCAGCGTTGCATCGAAGTGATACCCGTACCAGATGTCGAAGGGGAAGTTGGCGTTGGCCCGTGGCCCGCGGCCTTGCCGGGCGAGTGCGGCGGCGACGAAGAAGCGGTCCGGGTGGGCGTGCACGTCCGCGCCATCCAGCCGCGCATGCACGTTGTCGACGAACTGATGCATGGTCATGTTGTCCAGCATCGATGCGAAGGGGTGGAAGTAGCGCTCGAAGCCCGGCCGGGTGGACCAACCCTCGAACGTGATGCCGCTCTTGTAGGTGGCATTGCAGGCGGGCATCCATTCCGCTTCCTCGACGCCCAGCCCGTCGAAGAAGCCGCGCAGCCAGGGCGTCGAGCCCTCGCCGACGCCGATGATGCCGACCTGCGGCGACTCCAGCACGGTGACCTTCAGACGCGGGCCATAGGCCGAGGTCGCCAGCATCAGCGCCGTCATCCAGCCCGCCGTGCCGCCACCGACGACGCAGACGTGATGCACGGGCGGCGGCGCATCGGTGGTGCCGCTGCTCGGGCGCGCGGCGACGTGCTGGTTGAAGACGGTGGCGGTGTCGCTCATGAGGCTGTCGAATGAAAAAGGGGAACGTGTAGCCCACGCTCCCCTTTGATTGTGTTCACCTGCGGTGCGTGCCGGAACCCGAGGGTTCCAGCAGGCCTCTTGGCATCAGTACTTGATACGTGCGGTCAGGTAGAACTGGCGGCCGTTCTTGTAGATGGCGCGCGGCTCGGACTTGAAGTCGCCGTAGTACTTCAGGACCGGGTCGTTCAGGTTCTGCGCGTCCAGGCTCAAGGCGAAGTTGTCGTTGAGCTTGTAGCCCAGCGAGGCGGACAGCACACCCGAACCACGTTGGTAGTAGTCGGTGCCGCGGTCTCGGCCGAGGAAGTTGTCCGAGTTGTAGCCGTAGTTCAGGCGCGCGGAGAACTGGTCGTTCTCGAAGAAGCCACCCAGGTTCACCGTGTGCTTCACGGCACCGCGCAGCACATGGCCGCTGGCGTCGTGAGCATCGGCGTAGGTGTAGTTCGCGTTGACGCCGAAGTTGTTGAACACCGGCATTTCGAACGCGAATTCCAGACCCGTGACGCTGGCCTTCTTGTTGACCTGGGTTGTCAGGTCGAACGGTGCCGTGACGCGCAGATTGGCCGGATTGCCTTGCTGACCACCGGCGGGCGTGACGTCCGTGGAGGCCGTCACACGCTGCATGCCATCCGTGATGTAGCTGGCGATGTTCATGTGGAAGGCACCCATCGACACAAAGGCGCGCGGCGCGAAGTACCACTCGATGTTGGCGTCGAAGTTGGTCGAGCGGATCGGGTCGAGGTCGGGGTTGCCGCTGGTGCCGGTGCCGACCGCCTTGCCGGTCGGATCGGAATAGCCGCCCAGCAGTTGGGCAGCCGACAGGGCCGTGTAGTCGGGGCGGGTCAGCGTGCGCGACAGCGCCAGGCGAGCCACGACCTTGGGCGTCACATCGATGCGGACGCTGGCGCTGGGCAGGGCGTCCGTGTACGAGCGGTCCTGGAAGGTCTGGTAGTAGCCCGAGGGGTCAGTCCAGTTCGGGCCTACGGCCGCGAATGCGGACGGGACATAGCCGGGCAGGGTCTTGTCGCTGGTGGGCTTCCAGATCAGCGTGCTGGACTTGGTGCGCACGAGGCGCAGGCCCACGTTGCCGCTCCAGCCTTCGCCGTCCAGATTGCCCTGCACGTAGCCGGCCGACGACTTCTCCGTCACGGCGTATTCGTGCGTCACCATGCGACGCGAGATGTCGCGGTTGGAGTATTTCGCGTTGTAGTCGGCCAGGGCTTGCGCCGTCGGGTAGGCGATGCCCGTGGGGAAGCCGCTGCCCAGGCCGCTGCCGAAGTTGGCGGGGTAGGTCTGGGTGTAGGCCGCGGCGGGCAGCGGGTTGGCGAAGGGGTCGGTGCCCCAGTTCGGACCTTGGTTCACGATCGGGCCATCGGTGTAGCGCTTGTGCTCGGACGTGCGCGCGCCGAACTTCAGGCTGCGCAGCACGCCCGCGTCCAAGGTGTACTCGGCATCCACCTGCGCCCAGGTGTCCTTGTCCTGCACGATGACATTCTGGTCACCGAAGATCCAGTCCGTGCCCGACGGCTTCAGCGCCGAAGCGTTGGCGTTGCCGATGTTGAACGCGGGCGCCGTGCCGCTGCCCTTGAGCTCGAACCCACCGCTCGACGCGGTGATGTCGCCTTCATACACATCCTGGGCGATGGTCTTGCCCTTGCCGTGGGAAGTGCCCGCGTTGCCCGACAGCTTCAGCGCGCTGCTGACCTTCCAGGAGCCTTCCAGGTTCAGGAAGTTGGTTTCTGCGGAGGCCTTGCGCGAGATCAGGTCATAGACGCCGATGATGGTCGGCGTCGCGAACGTGTAGTTCGCCTTGGTGACGATGTTGGTGGCCGGGTCGACCTCGACGTTGGCAAGCGTCGGGTTGCGACTCATCGCCCACTGGTTGGACAACATGTAGTTGCGGTTGTAGTTGTCCGCATCCATCTTGGACGACATGCCCGTCAGCGTGATGTCGATGTCGTTGGTCGGCTTGATCTGCGCGCTGATGACACCGCCCTTGCGCTCGCGCTCCTGGGTGAACAGGGCCGAGCCGATCAGGTTGGGGAACACCTTGCCGGCCAGCGCCGGGTTCTGCGTGATCACGGCGGCGTGGTTGGCCGACGTGATCGGCGTCAGCGACAAGGCGCCGTCGTGGGCGAAGGTCTCGACGCCATCGCGGCGCAGGCTGCGCTTTTCGCTGAAGGCCTGGATCAGCACGCCGAAGGTCTTGGACTCGTTCTTCCAGGCCAGCAACGCGCTCAGCTGCGGGTCGGTCTTCTTGGCCAGGTCGGCATAGACGGCACCGATGCCGGCTTCGAACGTCAAAGCCTTGGCGAAGTCCAGCGGCTTGCGCGTGACGATGTTCACCGAGCCGGCCGTGCCGCCTTCGATGTCGGAGGCCGAGGCGTTCTTGTGCACTTCAACGCGGCTCACCAGTTCGGAAGGTAGCAGCGAGAAGCTGACCGAGCGGCCGACGCCGGCGCCGGTCTGGTCCAGCACGAACCAGTCGCCGTTGGCGACCGAGTGGCCGTCCAGCAGTGTCTGCGTCAGGCTGGGGTTGGTGCCACGCAGGCCCACGCGGTCGCGCTCGTCAAAGCCGCCGGAGCCGCCCGACGGGCTGTTCAGGATGGTCACGCCCGGGATGCGGGCCAGCGAGTCGGCCACGTTCTTGTCGGGCATCTTGCCGATGTCTTCGGCCGAGATGACGTCGATGTGGGTGTCGGCGTTGCGCTTGACGCTCAGCGACTTCTCCTGCGACGCGCGGATGCCCGTCACGGTGACCGTGTCCAGCTGCTGGTTGGGCGCGGGCGTCTGCTGCGCCATGGCGGCGCCGCCGGCACCGAGCAGGGCGATGAGCACCGCTTGCGAAATGGGGGTCTGCTTGACCTTCATATAAGTTCCTCGTGATGGCCTGTGAAGTCGGGGCGGTGGTGATGGCAACGGTTGGGTTGCATACCACCTGGAGTCCGGTTGCGGGCCATCTGTTGACCGAGGCCTGTACAACCAGTGTGACGCCAATGTATCAAGCGATAACGCCACTTTGCTACCAGTATGAACCGGGTGGTTTCCCGAGGGTGTGCTTGCAGAACCCCGTCAGCCAGGGGCATTCCCCTCTGTGGAGGCCTCGGAACGCCTCCTTTATTTGGTATTTGATTGGCCTTGTTTTGCTGGCCGCGTGTTGTGTCCTGGCGACGAAGCGCTTGCCAGCGCGAGTCGGGTCGCGCTTGCATTTGCCTGGCTGGTAGCCGAGTGGCCTTGCTTTGGTGTTGAGTCGCCTGGGTTTGCGTCAGCCTGTCGCTGAATGCTGGCGTCCCGCGTTGAGGGCGGGGTCGCCGGCGCGGCCTGCTCCGCAAGCGGCGCGTATCGCGGAGGTCCGAGCCGGGCGGGCCTGGTGCGAAGCGTCTTCAGTTGCGCCCACTCAGCCCTGTGCTATAGTTGCGGGCTTGCCTCAGGAGGGGTGGCCGAGTGGTTAAAGGCAGCAGACTGTAAATCTGCCCGCATAGCGTACGCTGGTTCGAATCCAGCCTCCTCCACCAAGACTTATCAGTCGAGGCAAGGGCTTTTCAGGCTCCCAGGGCGGGAGTAGTTCAATGGTAGAACCTTAGCCTTCCAAGCTAATGACACGGGTTCGATTCCCGTTTCCCGCTCCATTCCGGGCGGCTTGGTCGGCCAGCGTCGACACCGGTTTGCCGGTCAGTTCATCTGGCGGCAAACCCGTGCCGATGCCCTTGTGGCTCAGTGGTAGAGCACTCCCTTGGTAAGGGAGAGGTCACGCGTTCGATCCGCGTCAAGGGCACCACAGATTTTCTCTTTTTCTACTCGTTTCAACGGGTTCGCCTCAGGAGCGCAAGATGGCAAAAGGCAAGTTTGAACGGACCAAGCCGCACGTCAATGTGGGCACGATCGGTCACGTTGACCACGGCAAGACGACGCTGACGGCAGCGATCGCGACCGTGCTGTCCAAGAAGTTCGGCGGCGAGGCCAAGGCCTACGACCAGATCGACGCGGCACCGGAAGAAAAGGCCCGCGGCATCACGATCAACACGGCCCACGTCGAGTACGAGACGGCCAACCGCCACTACGCGCACGTTGACTGCCCC
>NZ_JBGCUM010000075.1:0-20384 GCF_054177665.1 Roseateles sp. P5_E8
CGAGCAATCCCAATTCAGCGTCGCTAGGGCGACGCGGTCTCTGCCAGCACCTCTGTGGCGTCGCCCCAGCGACGCGGCGGTTCATGGTGAGCCCGGCGTGCAGCCGGCGTTAGGCGGCTTGAAGTGGCGCGCCATGGAACTCGTCACAAGTACAGCAGCGAGAGCGCAGCGGTTCGCGTCTGCCTTAAACCGCGCTGAGTGTTTTCGCGCGCCGCTTTTGGCGGCGTCGCGGTCGTGTGCGGTTCAGGGCCTCTTCTTTGGTGACTTTCTTCTGGCCCCGCAGAAGAAAGTTACCCGGCCGCCGGGACGGACCCCCGGCAATGCACCGAGTCAAACAGGCTCTTCGCAAAAGCAACCAGCAAACCAGCAAGCCTCAACTCCCTCCCACCAAATGCGCATCATCAAAAAAGTAGTCCTTCACCGACGCTGGCTTGTTCTTGATGGCGCCCACCCGATGCATGAAATCCGCCAGCGCAAACGTGTTCTCCGGCGTCAACTTGAACTCCACCTCCGGATTGCGAATGATCTTCAGCAGCAGCGCCCGATCCACCTTGCTCTTGTTGGTACGCAGGTAGATGTCAGCCGCCTTCTCGGGGTCCGCCTTCACCAGCCGCGCCGCCTCAGACAAAGCATCCACAAACGCCCGATACGTCTTCGGGTTGTCCTTGCGGAATTTCTCCGTCGCGTACAGCACCGTCGCCGACGCCGGCCCGCCCAGCACGTCATAGCTCTTCAAAACCACATGCGCCGAAGGATTGCCCGCAAGCACCTGGTCCTGGAACGGCGGATTGCCGAAGTGGGCGTTGATCTCGGTGCCACCCTTGATGAGCGCGGCCGTCGCCTCCGGGTGAGGCAGCGCCACCTGCAGGCGATCCAGCTTGTTGAACTGGGCATCGCCCCACAGCTTGGCAGAGGCCAGCTGCAGGATGCGCGACTGCACGGACACGCCGGTGGCGGGCGTGGCGATGCGGTCCTTGTCGCCGAAGTCGGCAATGGTCTTCACCGCCGGGTTGGTGCTGACGAGGTAGTACGGGAAATTGCCTAACGACGCCACGCCGCGCACGTTCTGCTTGCCATTCGTGCGGTCCCAGATCGTCAGCAGCGGGCCGACGCCTGCGCCGGCAATGTCGATGCCGCCGGACAGCAGCGCCTCGTTGACGGCCGCGCCGCCCGAGAGCTCGATGAACTCGACCTGCACCTCCGGCAGGCCTTGCGCCTTGCCATGCTTCTGGATGAGCCCTTGGTCCTTGGCCACGTCCAGCAGCAGGTAGACGATGCCGAACTGCTCGGCGATGCGGATGCGGCCTTCGGCTTGTGCGGCGAGTGGCAAGGCGATGAGGATGGAGAGCGCCAGGCGGCGCAGGGTCTTGTTCAGGGTCATGATCAAAAAGGCGTGTCGCCCTCGATGGTGGTGCGGTGCAGGTGGCGGCGCAGCTCGGGCGGGCAGCCGGCGGCCAGGTGGGTGACGGAGCGGTTGTCCCAGAACACCATGTCGTGCGGCTGCCAGCGGTGGCGGTACTGCAGCTCGGGCGCCGAGCCGTAGGCGAACAGCTCGGCCAGCAGCGCCCGGCTCTCGTCGTCGGGCAGGTCGACGATGCGGGTCGTGAAGTGCTCGCTGACGAACAGGCCCAGGCGCCCGGTCTCGGGGTGGGTGCGAACGACGGGGTGGACGACCGGCTTGACCTGCGCCACCTGCTCGTCGCTGAGCTTGGGCCGCCAGGGGCTGCGCTCGCGCAGCTCCTCATACTTGGCGAGGTAGGAATGTTCGGCGCGCAGCTTGCGCACGCGCTGTTTCAACTCGGGCGGCAGCGCCTCCCAGGCGGCGTGTTGGTCGGCAAACAGCGTGTCGCCGCCATCGCTGGGCAGCTCCTGGGCCAGCAGCATGGAGCCAAGGCTGGGCGTTTCCTTGTACGAGAGGTCGGAGTGCCAGAAGTGGCCCGCGTCGCCCAAGCCGGCCGGCTGGCCGTTCTCGACGATGTTGGAGACGATGAGGATCTCCGGGTAGCCCTTGAGGTGGAACTGGTGCAGCACATGGATCTGCAGCGGGCCGAAGCGGCGGCTGAAGGCAACCTGCTGCTCAGGGCTGATGCGCTGGTCGCGGAAGACCAGCACATGGTGGTCCAGATGCGCGCGGTGGATGCGGCGGAAGTCCTCTTCGGCCAGCGGCTGGCGCAGGTCCAGGCCGACGACCTCGGCGGCGAAGCTGCCCGGCAGCGGGCGGATCTCGATGTGCTGTGAACGCGCCAGTTGGGCGGGTTCCTCGAAAACTGTGGCACTCATGGCGGCCCTCATGCGAAAACCACACAAGGCCAGGGCCGGGGCCTTCGTCGGCGAACGAAGCAAAGCAAGGACCGTTATGCGGCCAGCGAGCTTGGGCAGCCTGCGAATGAAAAAAGGCGCAATGCACGAATGCATTGCGCCTTCGAAGGAGTGACCCGCGTCAGGCGCGAGCCAGGCGACGCACCACCGAGACGAGATGGTCGATCTCGTCGCAGGTGTTGTAGAACGCGAACGACGGCCGCACGGTGGCTTCCACGCCGAAGCGGCGCAGGATGGGCTGGGCGCAGTGGTGGCCGGAGCGCACCGCGATGCCTTCCTCCGCCAGCGCCTTGCCCACCGCCGACGTCTCGTGCCCGGCCAGCACGAAGCTCAGCACGCTGGCCTTGTCGGCCGCAGTACCGATGAGCCGCAAGCCCGGGATGGGGCGGATGGCTTCCGTCGCGTAGGCCAGCAAATCGTGCTCGTAGCGGGCGATGTGGTGCAGGCCGATGCGCGAGACGTAGTCCAGCGCGGCGCCCAAACCCGCAGCGTCGGCGATGTTGCCCGTGCCGGCCTCGAACTTCGCCGGTGCCGGCTGGAAGACGGTGCGATCAAACGTGACGTCAGCAATCATGTTGCCGCCACCCTGCCAGGGCGGGATGGCGTCCAGCACCTCCTTGCGGCCGACGACCGCACCGATGCCGGTGGGGCCGAAGATCTTGTGGCCGCTGAAGATGAAGAAGTCGCAACCGATGGCCTGCACGTCCACCGCGAGGTGGGACACCGACTGCGCGCCGTCCACCAGCGTCGTCACGCCCTGCCGCTGCGCGATGCCGACCAGTTCCTGCACCGGCACGACCGTGCCGAGGGCATTGCTGACCTGCGTCACGGCGAGCAGCTTGGCGCGCGGGCTGCCGAGGAGCTTCTGCGCCTCGCTGAGGATGACCTGGCCGCTATCGTCCACCGGGATCACGCGCAGGTGCGCACCCTTGCGCGCAGCGAGCTGCTGCCAGGGCACGATGTTGGCGTGGTGCTCCAGGTGGGAGACGACGATCTCGTCACCCTCGCCGACGTTCTGCTCGCCCCAGGTGTTGGCCACGAGGTTGATGGCCTCGGTGGCGCCGCGCACGAAGATGACTTCGTCCGCCGAGCGCGCATTGACGAACTGGGCCACCGTCTTGCGAGCACCTTCGTAGGCATCCGTCGCCCGTGCCGCCAGTGTGTGGGCGGCGCGGTGGATGTTGCTGTTCTCGTGCTCGTAGAAGTAGGTCAGGCGGTCGATGACGGCCTTGGGCTTCTGCGTCGTGGCCGCGTTATCGAACCACACCAGCTGACGGCCGTTGACGCGCTCCGACAGGATGGGAAAGTCCCGCCGGATGGCGTTCACGTCGAAGGGCTGGCGCTGGCTTTGCAGCTGGTGCTTGTTCGGTAGCTCACCGGCGTGATGGCCTGCTGCGCCGGGGTGGCGTGGCTGCAGATCCAGCATATAGAGCGAAGGCTGCTGAGACGCGACGCTGCCGGGCTCGACGAAGTAGTAGCCCGAAGGCACGGCTTCGCGTAGCGACGGCGCCGCGAACTGCTGCGGCACAGCGGGCGCCTGGGCGCTGCCGACGCCGGGCACGCTGGTGAGCGCAACGTTGGGCACGTCGGGCACACCCTTGGCAGCCTGTGCCTGCGGCGCGCCAGCCTGCTCGAGGAAGTAGTACCCCGAACTTGTGGAACCAGGCACGGCTTCGCGTTGCGATGGCGCGATCTGCTGCGGCACGCCCAGCAACTGGCTGCCGCTGCGGCCGTCGATGCCCGGCACGCTGGTCAGCAGCACATCGGGCACGCCGTTGCCGGCCTGCGCGTGGGGCGCGCGAGCCGGTGACGGACGCGCCAGCGCAGCGGCTTGGTCGGGGCCGGTGGGCGCCAGGTTGAGGCCGGGCGCCGCAGCGCCGAAGCCGCCGAACTGCGTGGTGGTGGGCTGGGGCAGCGGGCCGCTCGGCACGCCACCGGGCAGCGGGTTGGACGGCACGTTGAGGCCACCGGCGGACTGCACCGGCTGCAGCGACGGGGCGGACCCCGTGCTCAAGCTGCCGAACAGCTCGTTGGCCAGCCTGGCCAGTGACGCAACGTCGAACGGGCTCTCGACCACGTCAGCGGTAGGTGTCAGGGTACTCATGGTACTTGCCCACTTCCACGTCTTCGAGCACGGCCAGCGCGTCGTCGCTGTGCACCGCGAGCGAGCAGTACAGGCTGATCAGGTAGGAGGCAATCGCGTTGCGGTTGATGCCCATGAAGCGCACCGACAGGCCCGGGCCCTGCTCACCCGGCAGGCCGGGTTGATACAGGCCGACGACGCCCTGCCGCTTGTCGCCCACGCGCAGCAGGATGATGCTGGTCTTGCCGTCGTTCACGGGCACCTTGTCGCTGGGGATCAGCGGGATGCCGCGCCAGGTCAGGAACTGGCTGCCAAACAGGCTGATGGTGGGCGGCGGCACGCCACGGCGCGTGCACTCGCGGCCGAAGGCGGCGATGCCCAGCGGGTGGGTCAGGAAGAAGGCGGGCTCTTTCCAGACCTTGCCGAGCAGGTCGTCCAGGTCATCGGGCGTAGGCGCGCCGGTCAGCGTGGAGATGCGCTGCTCGTCCGCGACGTTGGCCAGCAGGCCGTAGTCGGGGTTGTTGATCAGCTCGGATTCCTGGCGCTCCTTGATGGTCTCGATGACGATGCGCAGCTGCTCCTTGATCTGGTCGTGCGGGCTGCTGTAGAGGTCGGACACGCGGGTGTGCACGTCCAGCACGGTGGCCACGGCGTTCAGGAAGTACTCGCGCGGCGCCGCGTCGTAATCTGCGAAGGTGACGGGCAGTTCGGCCTCGTCGCGCTTGGCACAGGCGACCTTGACGGCCTCGGGGTCGGCCACCTTGTTGAGGCGGTAGATGCCGGCTTCCACCGGGATCCACTGCAGCAGATGCGTCAGCCAGCGCGGCGTGATGGTGGAGAGCTGCGGGACGGTTTTTGTCGCGTTCGCAAGCTGGCGCGCAGCGGTGTCGCTGAGCGCGAGTTGGGTGGGATCAGCCATGGATCAAAGGGCTCCGGTCGGGGGTGGTGGTGAGAATGAAAGAAGGGCTTCAGGAGCGTGTGTCCTGGAAGGCAGCTTGCGAGGCCTGCAGCGAGGCTTGCGAGATCTGGCTGCCGGGCGGCACGCTGCGCGTCAGCCAGACGTTGCCGCCTATGACCGAGCCGGCGCCGATAGTGATGCGGCCCAGCACGGTGGCGCCGGCGTAGATGACGACGTCGTCCTCCACCAGCGGGTGGCGCGGCTGGCCCTTGTGGGCGTGGCCGGCTTCGTCGGTAGGGATGCTCTTGGCCCCTAACGTGACGTTCTGGTAGATGCGCACACGCTGGCCGAGCACGGCCGTCTCGCCGATGACAACGCCGGTGCCGTGGTCGATGAAACAACCCGCACCAATCTGCGCGCCGGGATGGACGTCGATGCCGGTCTGGGCATGCGCCAGCTCGGCGATGACGCGCGCGATCAGCGGCAGGCTCAGGCGATAGAGCTCGTGCGCAAGGCGGTGGCTGATGAGGGCATGCAGGCCCGGGTAGCAGAGCAGCACTTCATCGACGCTGCGCGCGGCGGGGTCGCCCTGGAAGGCGGCGATGACGTCGCTGTCCAGCAGCTCGCGCACGGCGGGCAGGCGGGCCGCGAAGTGAGCCACGCGCTCGGCTGCTTCGTTGTAGGGCGGCGCCTCGACGCCGCGCAGCCGCGCGTCATGGCCCAGCTCGAGCGCCACCTGCTGGCGCAGCCGCGACAGCGCCGCGCCCAGCGTGTGGCCAACGTAATAGTCCTCGCCCTCGGGCTGCAGGTCGGGTGGGCCCAGGCGCATCGGGAACAGCGCGCCGGCCAGCTGTTGCACGACGACGGCCAGCAGTTCGCGCGACGGCAGCTCGCGGCCACCGGCGTCCCAGCGGCGATGCTCCTCACGCCAGCGGCGGCGGGCACCGCGCAGAGCGGAGACGATGCCGGCCAAGTCGTCGGTCGGGTCGGCGCTCATCTCTCAATCCTGAATCCACGGCAGGCCATGGAAGCGCCAGCCGTTGAAGTGGCCGCGCTGCTTCTGGTCGTCGCTGTCGCCCTCGAAGCCTTCCTGCACATTGAAGACGTTGGCCAGGCCGGCCTTGGTGGCAGCCTCGGCGGCCAGCGCCGAGCGCTTGCCGCTGCGGCACAGCAGCAGCACCGGCAACTCGTTGCCGGACTTCGGCCCGACCTTGGCGTCCAGCTCCTTGGCAAAGCGCGGGTTGCGGTTCAGCGACGTACCGGTGGCCCACGCGACATGCACGCTGCTCGGCACATGGCCAACGAAATGGCGCTCCTCGGTGCTGCGCACGTCCACAAGGACGGCGCGGCCCGCCTGGACCAGGGCCCAGGCATCGCGCGGCGCCACGCTGCCCGCATAGGTCAGCGCAGCGGCCTGGGCAGCCTCACGGGCTTGCGTCAGGGCTTCGGGTTCATCGAGAACTGAGGTACTCATGTCGGGTCTCATGCGAAAACCGAGCAAGGCTAGGCCTCGGGCGTTCTTCGGCAAACGAAGCAAAACGCGGACGGTTATGCGCTTTGCGCGCTATGGGATGCGTAATGCCCCCACGCATGAAATCGCGCATTCGGGCTGAGCGCCGGGCCGCTCCCAAGCCGGCCCGCTTGGGCGATGTGCTCGCGGCTCGATGCCACGAGCATCGCCGCCCCCGGGGGACCGGCCGGGAACGCCCGCGTTCAGCGGGGCGGGACCGGACGAGCGGCTTCAGTTTCACCAGAAAAAAACCCTTCGGCCGCAGCGCGGCTCGAAGGGTTGAATCCACCCAGGCGGGAGGAGGAGACAAGCAGATGAGCCGTTAGCTTAACGCTGCTGCGGCGGCGCAGCGATCAAGAAAATGACTGAGCTCATGACGAAAATGCCGACGCTCGGCGTCGGGCTTCGTCTCGGCGGCTTCCAGCGCCCGGCCGAGGCCTTCCTTCGGTCGTCCACATGCGCGATGCCAATCGATGACCGGTGGGCAAAAAATCACGACAGTGGTTGCCCAAACTTAAATATGATGCTCGTCATGCGACAAACAACTTCCAACGCCAGGGCCGCTGCCAAGGAGGCTTCACACGAGCGCATCGTGTCAGCCGCCGCGCGGGCCATTCGCCGCAGCGGCTACGACGGCACGGGCGTCGCGGACATCATGAAGGAGGCCGGCCTGACGCATGGCGCCTTCTACGCGCACTTCGCCTCGCGAGAGGCCATGCTGGCGGAAGCGGCCGGCCAGGCCTGCGCCGAGTCGGCCGCCGCTGCGGCCGACGTGGTGGCCCGCACGCCAGCCGACAAGGCCCTGGAGACCATGCTTCTGGCCTACCTGTCCCGCGGCCATGCCGATCAGGTGGAACTGGGATGTCCACTGGCTGCGCTCGGTTCCGAGACATCGCGCCAGGCACCCGAGGTGCGCCGCGTGACGACCCGCCACATCAAAGCCATGGTGGACCTCATCGCCCGCCAGTCGCCCGACTGGGGCCAGGCTGCCGCTCACGAGCAGGCGCTGGTGACGCTGTCCACCATGGTCGGTGCGCTGCTGCTGGCGCGCGCCGTCGACGAGCCCGCGCTGTCGGACAACCTGCTCGAAGCCGCGCTGAAGCGCCTGCTCCCCGCCCAACGCTGAACTGCACCGGTGGAAGCCGACTTTTTGCTCGCCAATAAATATGATGATCATCATGCCAAACACCATCGACGCCGTCCCTGGCGCGACCAACCGGGCTCGCTGCGCGCCGCGTCAGCCGACGAGTTCCAAAACCCCACACGCGGACGGAGAAACACAATGACCATGAAGAACAGCAAGGTCGCCCTCGTGACGGGCGCCTCCTCGGGCATAGGCCAGGCGACCGCCGAGCGGCTCGCCAAGGCGGGCTACACCGTCTACGGCACCAGCCGGCAGGGCCGCCAGGCCGGGCAGCGCGGGTTTGAGATGCTGGCGCTGGACGTGACGCTGGACGATTCGGTGGCGGCCGCCGTGCAGAAGGTCATCGAGGTGGAAGGTCGCATCGACCTGCTCGTCAACAACGCCGGCTTTGGCGTGGCGCCGGCCGGCGCGGAGGAGAGCTCCATCGCGCAGGCGCAGGCCATCTTCGACACCAACTTCTTCGGCATGGTCCGCATGACCCGCGCCGTGTTGCCGCATATGCGCCTGTGCAAGAGCGGGCGCATCCTCAACATCGGCTCGGTGCTGGGCTTCCTGCCCATGCCCTACGGCGCGCTCTACGCCGCCACCAAGCACGCGGTCGAAGGCTATTCGGAGTCGCTCGACCATGAGCTGCGCACCCGAGGCATCCGGGTCTCGGTCATCGAGCCGGCCTACACGAAGACGCCGTTCGATGCGAACTTCCTGGAGCCCGACGCCAAGCTCGACGAGTACCGCGAGGCTCGCGCGGCCGTGACCGAGAGGGTCAGGCAAGTGATGGCGACGGCGGACCAGCCGGGCGTCGTTGCCGAGGTCGTGCTGAAAGCCGCCAGCGCCACGAGCACGAAGCTCCGGTACACGGCCGGCGGGCTCGCCAGCCGCCTGCGTTTGCTGCGCACGTTCGCGCCCGCCGGCATGGTGGACGCCGGCGTTCGACGCGACCTGCGGCTCGACGCACTGTCGTTGGCGAGCGCATCATGAAAGCCTTTGTCCTCGACCGCTACGGCAAGAACCGCGCGTTGCGGCTGGCCGACGTGCAAGACCCGGTCTTGCAGGATGACGAGGTGCTCGTCCACGTCCATGCCGCCGGCGTCAACTTGCTGGACGCCAAGATCAGGAGCGGCGAGTTCAAGCTCATCCTGCCCTACCGACTGCCGCTGGTGCTGGGCCACGACGTGGCCGGCGTCGTCACCCGGGTCGGCTCGCGCGTGCGGCGCTTCAAGCCGGGCGACGAGGTCTATGCGCGGCCCGACGACTTCCGCATCGGCAGCTTCGCCGAGCAGGTGGCGGTCAAGGAATGGGCCCTCGCGATCAAGCCCAAGGGGCTGAGCATGGAAGAGGCCGCGTCGCTGCCGCTGGTGGCCTTGACGGCCTGGCAGGCGCTGGTTGAGAAGACCGGGCTGCGCAAGGGTCAGAAGGTCTTTATCCAGGCCGGCTCGGGTGGCGTCGGGACATTCGCCATCCAGCTGGCCAAGCACCTCGGCGCCACGGTGGCCACCACGACCAGCAGCGCCAACATCGAACTGGTGAAGCGCCTGGGCGCCGATGTCGTCATCGACTACAGGACCGACGACTTCGAGGCGCAGCTGAAGGACTACGACGTGGTGCTGCACAGCCAGGACACGGCGGCGCTGGAGAAGTCGCTGCGCGTGCTCAAACCCGGCGGCACGCTCATCTCCATCTCCGGCCCGCCCGACCCCGCGTTTGCCAAGGGCCAGGGTGCGCCGTGGTTCGTGCAGCTCGCCATTCGACTGCTGAGTGCCAAGGTCCGAAGAACGGCGGCCCGCCTTGGCTTGAACTACACCTTCCTGTTCATGCGCGCCAACGGTCAACAGCTGGGCCAGATCACCGAGCTGGTCGAAGCCGGTGCGATTCACCCGGTCGTCGACCGGGTGTTTCCATTCGAGGCGACCAACGAGGCGCTGGCCTATGTCGAGACGGGCCGGGCCAAGGGCAAGGTGGTCATCAAGGTGAGGTAGCCGCGCGGTGCCGATGCGCGCTGCCGTCGGCCTGGCGGTAGTGCTCGCCCAGCACGTCGCGGCCGAAGTCACCGTCGAAGTCGCGCCAGACCGAGTGGACATGGTTGCCGCCCGAGTTGTCGAACTCGATGAGGAAGCGCGCGCCCTGGATGCGGAAGTAGTGCGGCTCGCCGGCCTTGAGCGAGCCGGCCCAGCCGATGCGGATCGTGTCCAGCAGCGCGGCCCGCACGCGCGCCAGCCGCGTCTGAGCCAGGTCGGGCTGCAGGTGGTCGGCGAAGGCAGCGATCAAGTGCAGCGCCTGGGCCTGCTGGGCGGCGTCCATGTCGGCCAAGGGCAGGCCCACGGCATCCAGCGGACTGGCGCGCCTGGCATTGCCGCTGACGATGTCGCCGAAGGGCCGCGCGCTGAACACGGCACGCGCGCGCTGCGCCGGGCTCAGGCCGGCCAGCCAGGCGCGTGCCAGGTCCTCCTCATTGCCCAGCAGCCGCAGGCCCGCACGCGGCGCGCCGCCGCCCACATCGCGCGCCACGGTGGCCGGGTTGGCGCCGAAGAACTGCGGCAGCGTGGCCACGAGGCGGTCGCCGGCCAGGCTGAAATGCAGCGACAGGTGATGGCCCTCGATGCGCCAGCCCCAAGCGACCGCCCCCGGCTCGCCGTAGAGGGCAACGGCGTAGTTCTCCGGGTCGCGCGACAGGCCCGAGGCTTCGAGCTGGCGCAGCGTGATCTCCAGCGCCATGACGGCGCGCACCTTGTCCAGCCCGCGCTCGTTCAACGCCGTGCGCAGCAGCGCCGTCGTGGTCTCGCGCTGGGCGGGCGCCATGGCCTTCCACGCCAGGCCGTCGCGGCGGCGCGGCGTGTAGTGCCAGTCGCTGCGGGCGCTGTCGGTGAAGGGCAGCAGCAGGCTGGCGCGCTGCGCGGCCGGCGTGGCGTCGACGAGGGCCCGCGCCGCCTGCGTGGCGCCCGGCGTCTGGGCGCACAGTGCCGGTGCGAAGGCCAGGGCGGACAGGACCAGCAGCGAACGGCGTGACGTCATCGCGCAAACATAGCCGAGCCACCGCACGGAGCCAATCCCTGTCGGCATCCCCAATACAACCCATGACTCATCACCTGTGGTCTTTCGGTCGCCCTGCGTTTGGACTACCTTCACTTCGACTTTGGCAAGGAGGCCGGCATGAAGCGGGTTGTATTGATCGCAGGGGCCTTGTGCAGCGCTGGTGCTGCGTTGGCGCAGGACGCTGACCTGAGCGTGTCGGCCGGGCTGAGGGCGTGGAACACCGACTGGACGACGTTCACCTACGCGCCCAGCGGTACAGGCCGGGTGCTCAAGCAAGTCACCGCCAGCGCCAAGACGGCGCTCATGCCCAGCGTCAGCGTGCGCTACGGCGCGTTCCGCGGCACGCTCAGCGCGCTCACGTCGACAAGCTACGGCTTCGATGACAACACGAGCGGCAAGCGCAGCGAGTTCGACGCCAACCTCGCCTACAGCGTCCTGCCCGGCCTGGCGCTCACGCTGGGTTACAAGGGCATGACGCAGTCCGGCAACTCGGGCTCCTACCGGCCCTCGGGCCCGGTGCTGGGCGTCAGCGCCAGCGCGCCCATCGGCGAAGGCCTGGCCATCTACGGCTCGCTGGGCCTGGGGCGGCTGAAGACGCGGTCCGGCGACAACATCCAGTTCAAGGCGGAGTACGGCCTCACCGAGGTGGGCCTGACCTATGCACTGACGACCGACCAGCCGCGCTGGACGCTGACCGGCGGCTACCGCATGCAGGTGCTGCGCTCCAAGGACGCCCTCCCCGAAACCGGCCAGGACGGCCGCGACAACACGCAGGGCTTCACGCTCGGGGTTCTCGTTAGCTTCTAGAGTTGCGGCGGCGGCGGCTCGCCCGGGCAGCCGGCAAAGCAGAACCTGCCGCCAAACGAGCCATAGACATAGGGCGTCTGGCGCTCGTAATAGCTGCTCAGCGTCTCGGTCTCAACACCCTGGACGACGCGGCCGATGAAGTCCTGCACCAGCAGACCCTTGCTGCCCATGTGCCGCAGCACATGCTTGGTGAGCGGCCCATTGCGGCCATCGCCGTCGAAGGCGGCGCGGCCAGAGCCGGTCGCATAAAGCACGAAGGTGGCGCGCGGCGCGTTCGTGATCGGTGCGAGGCCCGTGCCCGCGCTGCCGGTGGCCTCGATGGCGCGGACGAGGTTGGACTTGCTTGCCGGTGCCACTGGCGCTGCCCCCACGCCACGCCCACCCGCACCAGGCTTGAACAGCTCGGTGCGGCAGGCATCCAGGATGACCATCTGGAAGCGCGTGGGCCGCTGCGCCAGGCGGTTGAACAGCTCGGCCACCGGATAGAGCGGACGCTGGGCCTCCTCGCCGGCCTTGCGGGTCGGGGCCGTTGTGGGAACGAGGTAATTGGCGCCACTCACCTGCACGCCGTGGCCGGAGAAATAGAACACGCCGGCGCTGTCGGGGCCGAGTTGGTCGACGTAGTCCTTCACGCGTGCCTCGAACTCGGCGCGGTCGCGCACGTCGGTGTGGCACATCGCCTTGAAGCCGGCCCGCTTCAGCGCGGCGCACATGTCGGCGACGTCGTGGGCCGGGTTGGTCAGCGCCGGCGCGTTCTCGTAGGCCGAGTTGCCGATGACCAGCGCGACCCTGGTGCCGCCGCCGCTGCCGATCCGAGGCAAGCCGGCGCAGGCAGCCAAGGACGCCACGACACCACACAGCAAGGCAAGCAACAGCCGTCTCCGTCTCATACGCGCTTCCTGACGCCAAGGGCGGCGAATCATGCGCCGCGCAATGAAGAAGCTCAATCGTTTTGCTTCGTTGGCTTGAGGATGCGCGCTGCCTAGAGTGCCGGCATGTCCACCGCCTCCGTCCTGTCGCCAACCCCGCCCTCGCTGATCCTGCAGCGAGTGGGCCAGTCGCGCGGCGGGCGGCCCTTGTTCGACGGCGTCGACCTGGCGCTTCACCCCGGCCAGCTGCTGTGGGTGCAGGGCGCCAACGGCAGCGGCAAGACCAGCCTGCTGCGCCTGATCTGCGGCCTGAGCGCGCCGCGCGCGGGCCGGGTGCATGTGGGGCAGGCGCTGCTCTATGTCGGCCACAAGCCGGGGCTGAAGGACCAGCTCTCGGTCATCGAACAACTGCGCAGCAGCGCGGCCCTGGCCGGGCGGCCCTGCAGCGAGCCCGAGGCGCTGGCCGCGCTGGCGCCGGTGGGCCTGGACGAAGCCGCCGGCCTGCGCCTGGCGCAGCTGTCTGAAGGCCAGCGCCGCCGCGCCGCGCTGGCCCAGCTGTGGCTGCCGCAGGTGGCGCCGCTGTGGGTGCTGGACGAACCCCTGGCCGCGCTGGACTCGGCCATGGCCGACCGCCTCGCGCAACGCCTTGACCGCCATGCCGAAGAGGGCGGCAGCGCCGTCTTCACCAGCCACCAGGCCCTGCCGCTCAAACGCAGCGTTCGCAACCTACGCCTCGGGCGGCTGTGATGGGCGCAGCCCTGCAAGCCGCCGCAGCCATCACGCGGCGGGAGTGGTCTGGCACGCTGCGCCAGCCGGCCGAGTGGCTGACGCCGCTGGCCTTCGTCGTCGGCGTGGCGCTGATGTTCCCGCTCGGCCTGGGGCCTGAACCCGCACGACTGCGCGAGCTGGCGCCGGGCCTGTTGTGGATTGCCGCGCTGCTGGCCAGCCTGCTGTCGCTGCCGCGCCTGTTCGCCGCCGACCTGGCCGACGGCAGCCTGGAGCAGTGGTGGTTGTCGCCGCTGCCGCGTCCGCTGGCCGTCGCTCTCAAACTGGCCGTGCACTGGGCGCTGAGCGGCCTGCCTCTTGTGCTGCTGGCGCCCCTGCTGGCGCTGGCCTTTGGCGTTGAAGACCCGCTTCCTCTCGCGCTCAGTCTGCTGCTCGGCACACCGGCGCTGGCACTGCTGGGCGGCCTGGGCGCGGCGCTGGTGCTGCATGCGCGCGCCGGGGCCGGCCTGCTGGCCTTGCTGCTGCTGCCGCTGCAAGTGCCGGTGCTCGTCTTCGGCACGGCGGCGGCCAATGGCGGCGCCAACGCCGATTCGGCCCTGCTGCTGCTTGGCGCCTGGCTGGCCGTGCTGCTGGCGCTGGCGCCCTGGGCCACGGCCGCCGCTCTCTCTTTGATGCTCGACTGATGACCTCACCACACCCTCTCTGGCGCTACGCGAGCCCCACCCACTTCCTGCCGCTGACCGGCCGGCTGCTGCCCGTGCTGTGGGTGCTGGCCGTGCTCGGCATAGGCGCCGGCCTGGCCCTGGGCCTCTTCATCGCGCCGACCGACGCGCAGCAGGGCGAGACCTACCGCATCCTCTACCTGCATGTGCCGGCCGCGTGGATCGCCATGGTCTGCTACGGCGCCATGGCCTTCTGGGCGCTGTGGGGCCTGGCGTGGAAGACGCGCCTGGCGCTTGTGTTGATGCGGGCGCTGGCGCCCACCGGCGCGTTGTTCGCGGTGCTCACGCTCATCACCGGCTCGCTCTGGGGCAAGCCGATGTGGGGCACCTGGTGGGTGTGGGACGCGCGCCTCACCTCGGCCCTGCTGCTGGCCCTGCTCTACATGGGCTTCATCGCGCTGACCCACGCCGTCGACACACCCGACGACCCGCGCCGTGGCGACCAGGCCGGCGCGCTGCTGGCGTTGGCGGGCGCGCTCAACCTGCCGGTGCTGTACTTCTCGGTCACCTGGTGGAACACGCTGCACCAGGGCGCATCCATCAACCTGCGCGGCAGCAGCATTGCGCCGCAGATGCTGGCCGGCCTGCTGCTGTCCACGCTGGGCTTCTGGGCCTATGCCGGCGCGGCGGTGCTGACGCGCGCGCGGCTGCTGCTGCAGGCGCGCGTCGACTCCGAAACACGCTGGCCGCGCGCCATCGGGAGCCTGGCATGACAGAGCTGTTCGGCGAACACGGCGCCTTCGTCTGGATCTCGCTCGCGGCCGTGGCCATCGGCATTGCGCTTGAGCTGTGGACGCTCAGAAAGGCCGCGCGATGAAGCCCCGCCACCAACGCCTGCTGGGCCTGCTGGCCATGCTGGCCCTGCTGGCGCTGGCCGGCGGCCTGGTGCTGAAGGCCTTCAGCCAGAACCTCGTCTTCTTCGTCACGCCCAGCGAGATCGCGCGTGGCGAGGCGCCGGCCGGCAAGCGCTTCCGTCTCGGCGGCCTGGTGGCGCCGGGCTCGGTGCAGCGCGAGGCAGGCGGCCTGCGCTTCACGGTCACCGACGGCGTGCAGAACGTGGCCGTCAGCTACCGGGGCCAGGTGCCGGACCTGTTCCGCGAAGGCAAGGGCGTCGTCGCACAAGGACGTCTCTCGGGACTGCATTTCGTCGCCGACGAGGTGCTGGCCAAGCATGACGAGAACTACATGCCGCCCGAAGCCGCTGCGGCGTTGAAGCGGGCCTCCGCGAAATGACAGCCGAGCTGGGTCAGTTCGCGCTGCTGCTGGCGCTGGCGGTCGCCATCACGCAGACGGTGCTGCCGCTATGGGGCGCGCAACGCGGCAACACGCGCTGGATGGCGCTGGGCCGGCCGCTCGCCGTGGTGAGCTTCGGTCTCGTCAGCGCCGCGCTGGCCGCGCTGGTGGGCAGCTTTGTCGCGCTGGACATGTCGGTCGCCTACGTGGCCGCCAATGCCAGCAGCGAGCTGCCGCTGGGCTATCGCATCACCGCCACCTGGGGCGGCCACGAGGGCTCGCTGCTGCTGTGGGTGTGGATCCTGGCCGCCTGGGGCGCGGCCGTGGCCTGGCGCAGCGCCGCTCTGCCCGAGCCCTTCGCCGCGCGGGTGCAGGGCGTGCTGGGCGCCATTGCCGCCGGCTTCCTGGCCTTCATCGCCTTCACGTCCAACCCCTTCGCGCGCCTGCTGCCCGCGCCGCTGGACGGCCGTGACCTGAACCCGCTGCTGCAAGACCCCGGCATGGCCGCCCACCCGCCGCTGCTCTACATGGGCTATGTCGGCTTCGCGGTCGGCTTTGCCTTCGCCGTGGCGGGCCTGCTGGAGGAAGAGATCTCGCCGCGCTGGACGCGCTGGGCCCGGCCCTGGGTGCTGGCCGCGTGGTCGGCGCTGACGGCGGGCATCGGCCTGGGCAGCTTCTGGGCTTACTACGAGTTGGGCTGGGGCGGCTTCTGGTTCTGGGACGCCGTCGAGAACGCCGCCTTCATGCCCTGGCTGCTGGGCACGGCCCTCATCCATTCGCTGGCCGTGGCCGAGAAGCGGCCGGGCTTCCTGCGCTGGAGCCTGCTGCTGGCGCTGCTGGCCTTCTCGCTGTCGCTGCTGGGCACCTTCCTCGTGCGCTCGGGCGTGGTCAGCTCGGTCCACGCGTTTGCCAGTGACCCGGCGCGCGGCCTCTTCATCCTGGTGCTGCTGGCCGTGTCGGTGGGCGGGTCCCTGGCGCTCTATGCCTGGCGCGCCCACCGCGCGCCACCGGCAGAGTCCTTCTCGCTGGGCTCGCGCGAATCGCTGCTGCTGCTGAACAACCTGCTGCTGGCCACGGCCACCGCCACGGTGCTGCTGGGCACGCTCTACCCGCTGGCGGCCGAGGTCATCAGCGGCACCAAGCTGTCGGTCGGCGCGCCCTATTTCGACGCCGTCTTCCCGCCCATCATGTTGCCCCTGGTGGCGCTGCTCGTCATCGGGCCGCTGGCGCGCTGGCGGCTGGCTGCATTGCAGCGTGCCAAGCCTTTGCTGCCGCTGGCGCTCGCCGCGCTGGCTGGCGCCGCGGTGCTTGCCTTGAGCCTGCAAGGCACGCTGTGGATGGCCGCCGGCATCGCCACTGGCCTGTGGGCGCTGGGCGGCACGCTGGCCCTGGCCTGGCGCCAGCGCGCGGCCTGGCGGCACGGCGCGCCGCTGTGGCTGGCGCATGGCGGCATCGCCGTCTTCGTGCTGGGCGTGACGCTGGTGCGCAGCCTGGAGCATGCGCACGACCTGACCCTGGCCCCCGGCGAGCAGGCGCGCGTGGCGGGCCACCAACTTGTCTTCCAGAAGCTGGACGCGGTGGACGGCCCCAACTACCGCGCCGCGCGCGCCACGCTGAGCTGGCACCGTGGCGACAGCCCTCTCCTGCTGACGCCCGAGAAACGCGTCTATGGCCGCCGCCAGGTCGCCATGACCGAGGCCTTCATCTCGCGCGGCCTCTGGCGTGATGTCTATGTCAGCCTCGGCGACGCCGATGCCGACGGCCGCTGGGGCTTGCGCGTGCAGGTCAAGCCCTTCATGGCCTGGGTCTGGATGGGCGTGCTGGCCATGGCCGGCGGCGGCGTCTGGGGCGTGTTCGCCCACCGCCGCAGGCCGAAGACCCAAGCCGCCACTGAAACCGCCACACCTCTCATCGCTCCCACACTGTCGACCCCATGAAGCTCCGCCTTGCCGCCCTGCTGCCCCTGCTCGGCGCCGCCGCCCTCGTGGCCTTGCTGGCGCGCGGCCTGCTGCAACGCGACGCGCAGGCCGAACCCACGTCACCCCTGATCGGCAAGCCGGCACCCGCGCTCAACCTGGAACGGTTGGACGGCGACACCCCTGCTCCCAAAGGCGAGGTCTGGGTGCTGAATGTCTTCGCGTCCTGGTGCGCGCCCTGCCGCGCCGAGCTGCCGGTGCTGGGCCAGTTGGCCGAGCAGAGCGGCGTGCGTGTCGTCGGCCTGGACTACCGCGACACGCCCGAGCTCGGCCTGGCCTTCCTGAAGCGCCACGGCAACCCCTATGCGCTGACCTGGCGCGACCCCGAGGGCAAGGGCAGCATGGCCTGGGGCGTGACCGGCGTGCCCGAGACCTTCGTCATCGACCGGCGCGGTGTCGTGCGCCTGCGCCACACCGGGCCGGTGACGGCGGACGACCTGAACAAGCGGCTGCTGCCGTTGATCAAGAGGCTGCAAGGTGCGTGAAGTCGTTGCGTCAGCCCTGCTGGCCGCCGCGCTCACCGCGCATGCCGCCGAAGACCTCGACACGCGCGTGGAGCGCCTGGCGCAGGAGCTGCGCTGCGTCGTCTGCCAGAGCCAGAGCGTGGCCGAGTCCAACGCGCCGCTGGCCGTCGACATGAAGCGCCATCTGCGCGAAGGCCTGGCTACCGGCCGCAGCGAGGACGAACTGCGCGCCGAACTCGTGCAGCGCTACGGCGAGCAGGTGCTCTACCGCCCGCCGCTGCACGCCGGCACCGCGCCGCTGTGGTTCGGGCCGCTGGCGCTGCTGGCCATCGGCGGCCTCGTCTATTGGCGCAACGGCCGCAGGCAAGAAGGCAGGGCATGACGCTCTTCCTCCTCGCCGCTGCCGCGTTGACGCTCACCGCGCTGCTGCCGCTGGCGCCGGCCCTGCTCGGTCCCGCCGGCCCACGCGCCTGGCGCACCGCCGCCGCACTAGGCTTGGCCCTGCCGCTGGCCGCCGGCCTGCTCTACGCCCAACTCGGCCGGCCCGACGCCCTCAACCCCGCTCCACCGCCAGTGGCCGCTAACCCCGTGCAGCAGATGGTGCAGCGCCTGGCCAACCGCCTGCAAGGCGCGCCGGACGACCCCGAGGGCTGGGCCCTGCTCGCCCGCGCCTACGAGCAGCTCGGCCGGCCGCAGGACGCCCTGGCCGCCTACGCGCAGCTCGAACGACTGCGCCCCAGCGACCCGCAGCCGCTGAGCCAGCACGCCGTCACGCTGGCCCTGGTGAAGGGCGAGGGCCTGGCCGGCGAACCCGAGGCGCTGCTGCAACGCGCGCTCAGGCTGGACCCCAAACACGTGCCCACGCTGGCCCTGCTCGGCAGCGCGGCGGTGGAGCGCGGCGACACGGCAGCGGCCGTCGGCTACTGGCGACGCGTGCTGGCCGAGGTGCCGGCGGGCAGCGACATGGCGGTTGCGCTGCGCGACAACATTGCGAAGGCTCAGGCGCGCTGACACTGGCTACATTGCCGCCTGCCCGCCCGCCGAGGTCCTTTTGAACGACATCTCCACACCGCGCCCGCAGCCCGTCGGCTTCTGGGAAGCCCTGCGCTTCTGGCTCAAGCTCGGCTTCATCAGCTTCGGCGGGCCGGCCGGGCAGATCGCCATCATGCACACCGAGCTGGTGGAGCGCCGGCGCTGGATCAGCGAGAAGCGTTTCCTGCACGCGCTGAACTACTGCATGCTGCTGCCCGGCCCCGAGGCCCAGCAGCTCGCCACCTACATCGGCTGGCTGATGCACCGCACTCGCGGCGGGCTGGTGGCCGGCGCGCTGTTCGTGCTGCCGTCGCTGTTCATCCTCGTCGCGCTGTCCTGGGTCTACCTCGCCTGGGGCAAGCTGCCGCTGGTGGCCGGCCTGTTCTACGGCCTGAAGCCGGCCGTGACGGCGCTGGTCGTGCATGCGGCCCACCGCATCGGCACGCGCGCGCTGAAGAACGGCTGGCTGTGGGGCATCGCGGCGGCGGCCTTCGTTGCCATCTTTGCGCTGGACGCGCCCTTCCCCCTCATCGTGCTGGGCGCGGCCGCCATCGGCCACTTCGGCGGGCGGCATGCGCCGCAGGTCTTCGCCACCGGCGGCGGCCATGGCAGCAAGCAGCAGAGCTATGGCCCCGCCCTCATCGACGACGACACGCCGACGCCGCCCCACGCCCTGTTCACCCGCAGCCGGCTGGCGCGCGTCCTCGTCATCGGCCTGGGGCTTTGGGCCGTCGCCATGGCCGGCCTCGTGCTCGCCCACGGACTGCACGGCGCGCTGACGCAGATGGGCTGGTTCTTCACCAAGGCTGCGCTGCTGACCTTTGGCGGCGCCTACGCGGTGCTGCCCTATGTCTACCAGGGCGCCGTGGAGCAGCACCAGTGGCTGAGCGGCACGCAGATGATCGACGGCCTGGCCCTGGGCGAGACGACACCGGGCCCGCTCATCATGGTGGTGGCCTTCGTCGGCTTTGTCGGCGGCTGGACCAAGCAGCTGTTCGGGCCTGACGCCCTGTTCCTGGCCGGCGCGGCCGCCGCGACGGTGGTCACCTTCTTCACCTTCCTGCCGTCCTTCGTCTTCATCCTGGCCGGCGGGCCGCTCATCGAGTCCACCCACGGCAAGCTGCAGTTCACCGCGCCGTTGACGGCCATCACGGCGGCTGTCGTCGGCGTCATCCTCAACCTCGCCATGTTCTTCGCCTGGCATGTGCTGTGGCCGCAAGGCTGGAGCGGGCGCTTCGACTGGGTCTCGGCGCTGATCGCCGTGGGCGCCGGCATCGCACTGTTCCGCTTCAAGATCGGCGTGCTGCCGCTGCTGGCGCTGTGCGCGGGCCTGGGCTTTGTGCTGACGCTTCTGGGCCTGGCCGCATGAGGCGACGCGAGCTGCTGGCCACGTTGATGCTGCCCGCCCTCGCCCACAGCTCGACGCAGGACCTCGCGCGCCTGCTGGCCGAGCGCTATCCGGTCAACGCGCCGCTGGGTTATGTCAGCGCGCTGATCTGGTCCGCCCAGCGCCGGCTGGGCGGCGCGCTGCCGGCCGCCGGCCAGCGCGCGGTCGCCGAGCTGCGGCAGGC
>NZ_JBGCUM010000076.1:0-19176 GCF_054177665.1 Roseateles sp. P5_E8
CCTTCGGCTCCGAGCTGGGCATGGAGGACTACATCCGCGCCCGGTCGGACGTGTTCTTCACCGGTGCCGATGGCAGCCTGCGCAGCAACCGCGCCTTCTGCCAGGCCGCCGGCCACTACGCCTGCGATCTCTTCATCGGCTCCACGCTGCAGATCGACCTGCAGGGCAACAGCTCTACCGCCACGCTGGGCCGCATCACCGGCTTTGGCGGCGCGCCCAACATGGGCGCCGACGCCCGCGGCCGGCGCCACGCCAGCCCGGCCTGGCTGAAGGCCGGCCGCGAGGCGCGCGACGGGCTGCAAGGTGCCGCCGGCACACCGCGCGGCCAGAAGCTGGTCGTGCAGATGGTGGAGACCTTCCGCGAGCACATGCAGCCCGCCTTCGTCGAAAAGCTCGACGCCTGGACGCTGCAGGAGCAGGCCGGCATGGCGCTGCCGCCGATCATGATCTACGGCGACGACGTCAGCCACATCCTGACCGAGGAAGGCATCGCCAACCTGCTGCTGTGCCGCAGCGACGAGGAGCGCGAGCAGGCCATTCGCGGCGTGGCCGGCTACACGGCGGTGGGCCTGGCGCGGGATGCGCGCATGGTGGAGAACCTGCGCGACCGCGGCGTCATCAAGCGGCCTGCCGACCTCGGCATCGACCCGCGCAACGCCACCCGCAACCTGCTCGCCGCGCGCAGCATGCGCGACCTCGTGCGCGCCTCGGGCGGTCTCTACAGCCCGCCCAAGCGTTTCCGCAACTGGTGAGGATTTGATGAGCATCACTGGCCTCGAAACCCTGGATTACGCCTTCACCGGCACGCGTCCCGCTGGCGCCTTCACGCCGGTGCTGGTCGGCGTGGTCGGCTCCGGCAACCTCGAAGTGCTGCTGGAGCCGGCTGCCGGTGACGGCTGCGCCATCCACATCGAAACCTCGGCGCGAGGCTTCGGCTCGATCTGGTCAGCCGTTGTCAGCGACTTCCACCAGCGTCACCAACTCTCCGGCGTGCTGCTGTCCATCCACGACATGGGCGCCACACCGGCTGTCGTCAGCCTGCGGCTGGACCAGGCCGCGCAGGAGCTGCAGCCATGATGTCCTACGCTGAATGTTCGGCCCGCGAGCGCCTGGCATTGGTCGTCGATGCTGACAGCTTTCACGAGTGGCTGCCGCCCGCCATGCGGCTCACCAGCCCCCACCTGGCCCAGCTCGGCGTGCCGTCCTCCTTCGACGACGGCGTGGCCATCGGCCGCGCGACGTTGGCGGGCAGCGAGATCTTCGTCGCGGCTCAGGAAGGCCAGTTCATGGGCGGCGGCGTGGGCGAGGTGCATGGCGCCAAGCTCGTCGGCCTGATGCGCCGCGCGCTGCGCGACAGGCCGCGCGCCGTGCTGCTGCTGGCCGAGTCCGGCGGCGTGCGACTGCATGAGGCCAACGCGGGGCTGATCGCTGTGTCCGAGGTCATGCGTGCGCTGCTGGACGTGCGCGCGGCCGGCATCCCCGTCATCGTGCTGATCGGCGGGGCCAACGGCTGCTTCGGCGGCATGGGCATCGTCGCGCGCTGTGCCGACCACATCGTCATGAGCGACCTCGGCCGCCTGGCCATGTCCGGCCCCGAGGTCATCGAGGCTTCGCACGGCGTCGAGGAGTTCGACTCGCGCGACCGCGCGCTGGTGTGGCGCACCACCGGTGGCAAGCACCGCTGGCTGAGTGGCGACTGCGATGTGCTGGTGGAGGACGACGTGGCCGCGTTCCGCGCGGCGGCCATCGCGGCGCTGGATGCAGGTCGGCCAGTCACGCTGGCATTGCTTGAGGAAGAACATGCCAAGCTTGCTGCGCGGTTGAGCTTCAACGGTGACGAGGCCATCTCGCTGTGGGCGGCACTCGGCCTGCCCGACGCAGCCCATGTGCCCGACCTCGACGTGGCCGGCGTGCTGGCCCTGGGAGTCCACTGATGGACTGGCCCACGCTTGCAACCCAGCTGTTCGGTGCCGACCACGGCATCACGCGCGATGGCGACTTCCTGCGCGGTGAGGTCGAGTTCGACGGCGAGCCCATCGCCGTCATCGGCACCACCGACCACGCGCCCATCGGCGTTCAGCTCGCGCTGACCCAGGCCCGCGCCGTGCTCGACACGATGGCGCAGCACCCCGGTCGCGCCATCCTGCTGCTGATCGACACCCAAGGCCAGCAGCTGCGCCGCCGCGACGAGCTGCTGGGCATCAACCGCGCGATGGCCCATCTCGGCATGACCCTCGACCTCGCCCGCCGCCGCGGCCACCGCGTGCTGGGCCTTGTTTACGACCAGGCGCTGTCCGGCGGCTTCATCACGTCCGGCCTGATCGCCGACGCCTGCGACGCGCTGCCCGAGGCCGAGATCCGCGTCATGCGCCTGCCGGCCATGGCCCGCGTCACCAAGCTGCCCGAGCCACTGCTGGCCGAGCTGTCCGAGTCCAACCCCGTGTTTGCGCCTGGCGTGGGCAACTACGTGGCAATGGGCGGGGTGCGCCGGCTCTGGCAGGGCGACCTGGCCCAGGCGTTGCGCGAGGCGCTCGCAGACGCACCGACCGACGACCGCCGTGCGGAGGAGGGCGCCGCACGGGGTGGACGGCGGATGGCCGCAAGCGTCGCGCAACAGGTGCTGGACGCACCATGAGCGCCGTGCCGGGCCGCCCCAAGCAAGCTCGCTCCCGCTTGGCGGGACAGGCCGCAGGCCGAAGGGTGCACCAATGACGCCGCTGCACCGCCACCAGATCGCCTGGCTGTCGCGTGCCGGCTGGCAGCGCCTGCTGGGTGGTGCGTGGGACGGCGCGTCGCGCGACTGCCTGCAGCACTGGGCCGGGCACAGCCTGCCCGTTGTCGTCACGCGCCAGCCCGAGGATGACGGCGAGACCGTCGCTCTGGGCCTGTGCGCGCCGCGCCGCTGGCAGCGCCGCCGCCTCGCGCTGCGCGTGCCGCTGGCCGACGTGCTGTATTTCGACGAGTTCCCGCGCCTGGATCAAGTGGTTGGCCAGTTACCGGCCAGCGCGCGCGCGGCAGCTCGGCGGCTTGCGGCGCAGTTGCAGGCCTGTGGTGTGACGGCGCGCGTCTACGGCAGCCACGGCTGGCAGCAACTCACCGGGCTGGACCATCTGCGCGACGGCTCCGACCTTGATCTCTGGGTGGCCGTGGACGATGCCGGGCAGGCCGATGCCGTGACGGCGGCCTTGAGCGAGTTCGCGGCGCCAACGTTGCGCCTGGACGGCGAACTGGTGTTCGATGGCACCGCCGCCGTGGCCTGGCGCGAATGGCAGGCCTGGCGCGAGGGCAGGGCGCGCACGCTGCTGGTCAAGCGGCTGCATGGCGCCGCCATGGCCGAGTCCCTAAGCATGTTTGAAGGCGCCGAGGTGATGGCATGAGGCGCCAGCTTGCCCCGACCGCGCACGCRCCCAGCGCGCAGGAAATCGGCCGTGCCGCCACGCTGGCGCTGCATGACGAACTGGCGCTGACGCCCAAGCCCGGCCTCGTCACGCTGAGCGACCGCGGCAGCCACGCCGACATGGACGCCCACACGTTCATGCGCAGCCTGTTCGCACTGCGCAGCTACTTCGTGCAAATCGCCGAGCTGGGCGCCGCAGGCGCGCGCTTCGAGGCACTGGAGCGCTGCGGTATTGCGGCCGAAGCCCGCATGCTGGCGGCCACCGGCGGCATCAACACGCACCGCGGCGCGATCTTCATGCTGGGCCTGCTGTGCGCTTCTGCTGGTGCGCTGGCCGCGCAAGGCTGTCGCCTCACGCCGCTGGCGCTGAGGCAGACGCTGGCCGCACGCTGGGGCGACGCGCTGACCGCGCGCGCCCAGCGGCCGTCCAAGTTGCCCGGCGGCATGGCGGCATGCCGCCTCGGTCTGCGCAGCGCTTCCGCCGAGGCGGCACTGGGCTTTCCGACCTTGTTCGAGACGGCCGAGCCGGCCTTGCGGGCGGCGCGCGCGCGTGGCCTTGCATCGACGCCGGCCCGGCTTGACACGCTGTTCGCCGTCATGGCCCAGCTGGACGACAGCAACCTGGCCCACCGTGGCGGCCTCGAAGGCTTGCATTTCGCCCAGGCCGCTGCGCGCGACTTCCTGGCAGCGGGCGGCGCGGCAGCTCCGCAAGGCCTGGACGCGGCAAGGTCCTTGAGCGCCGAGTTCGTGCGCCGGCGCCTGTCGCCCGGCGGCGCGGCCGACACGCTGGCCGCCGCCTGCTGGCTGGAACGCCTCGGCTGAATGAGTCTCGCGCTGCTTTTCCCGGGCCAGGGCGCGCAGCATCCGCAGATGCTGCCCTGGCTCGATGCCCAGCCCGAGGCTGCTTCGACGCTGAAGGCTTTGAACGCCCACTTGGGGCGGGACTGGCGAGACGGCCTGGACGACGCCGGGTGGCTGAATGCCAACCGTGTGGCGCAACTGCTGCTCACGGGAATCGGCATTGCAGCCTGGCAGGTGCTGGCCACGCGGCTCCCCCGGCCGGCCGTCGTTGCTGGCTACAGCGTCGGCGAGCTGTCCGCCTTCGCCGTAGCCGGCGTGTTCGATGCGGCCACGGCTCTCGGTCTTGCCGCCGCGCGCGCCCAGGCCATGAGCGACTGCGTCGCCGACCGCCCCACCGGCCTGATGGCCGTGCAGGGGCCGCATGCGCTGACCGAGGCCGAATCGGCCAGCGGCTTGTCGGTCGCGATCCGCATTGGCGCAGAACGGGCCATCGTTGGCGGCCCGACTGAGGCTCTGGACGCCGCTGCAGTGCGTTGGGGTGGCATGGGCCTGCGCTGCACGCGCCTGCCCATCGGCGTGGCCTCGCATACGCCTGCGATGGCTGCGGCTGCGGCTGCCTTCGCCCGGCGTTTGGAGGCGGCGGATCTGCGCCAGCCTCAGTCAGCGGTGGTTTGCAACTTCACCGGCGCAGCCAGCCGCCAACTGGCCGTGCTCGCGCCGGCGCTGGCCGGGCAGATCGCCAGCACGGTGCGTTGGGACGATTGCATGGACAGCATCGCCGAGCGCTGCGCGCACTGCGTGCTGGAGGTCGGCCCCGGCACGACGCTGGCGGCGATGTGGCGCGAGCGCCACCCAGCGATTCCGGTTCGCTCGGTCGACGAGTTCCAGGGGCCGGAGGGCGTACTGCGCTGGGTGGCGCAGCAGTCGGCGTAGGTTTTGGGCCTCTCAGGACGCCAGCGGCTGCTGCTGTTCAGCGGCGAGCGCTGCAGCTTCCATCGGCGTGATGTTCTGCGCCAGTTGCCCCTTGGGGCCCTGCACCAGCTCGAATTGCACCTGGCTGCCCTGCTTCAGCGTCCGGAAGCCTTCCATCTGGATCGCCGAGAAATGGGCGAAGACATCATCGCCGCCGGCTTCCGGCTCGATGAATCCGAAGCCCTTGGCGTCGTTGAACCACTTGACTTTGCCCAGTGCCGTCATGTTGTCTCCATATTTTTAGCACCTCCCTGGAGAGGCGGACGAGATTCTGGTGACGCAAACACGGGCGTCAATTCGGGACCTTCCCGGCCGGGTTGAYCCTCAGAACCTGAGCAGGTTCTCGCTTGCAATTTCGCCCAGCGTCGCCAAGTGCCCGCAGTCGTCGAGGGAAACCACCCCGTCGATAGAATCCCGACATGCCTGTGCTCCCCGTTTTTTCTCCGCTAAACCAGTCGACTCCGCCCCCGCCCGTGCCTCCTCTGAAGCCGGGTAAGGACGAAGGCGACGGGGCGGTCGTCGTTGAGCGCCAGACGCAGAAAACCGAGCCCCCGCGGCTCTACCAGGTGCTGCTGCTGAACGACGATTTCACGCCAATGGAGTTTGTTGTCATGGTTCTGCAGGAATTTTTCCGGCATGACCTCGATACGGCGACGCAGATCATGCTCAAAATCCACCACGAGGGTCGCGGGGTCTGCGGTGTCTTCACCAAGGACGTCGCCGCGACCAAGGTGGAGTTGGTTCTGGCCGCCTCCCGGCGTGCCGGCCACCCCCTGCAGTGCATTATGGAGGCCGCATGATTGCGCAAGAGCTTGAAGTCAGTTTGCACATGGCGTTCGTCGAGGCGCGCCAGCAGCGGCACGAATTCATCACCGTCGAGCACTTGCTGCTCGCGCTGCTGGACAACCCGAGCGCCGCCGAGGTGCTGCGCGCCTGCGCGGCCAACCTCGATGACCTGCGCAAGAGCCTGACGCAGTTCATCAAGGAAAACACGCCCATGGTGGGTGGCAGCGACGAGGTGGACACCCAGCCCACGCTCGGCTTCCAGCGCGTCATCCAGCGCGCCATCATGCATGTGCAGAGCACGGGCAGCGGCAAGAAGGAAGTGACCGGCGCCAACGTGCTGGTCGCGATCTTCGGCGAGAAGGACTCGCACGCCGTTTACTACCTGCACCAGCAGGGCGTGACGCGCCTGGACGTCGTCAACTTCATCGCCCACGGCATCAAGAAGACCGACCCCGAGCCGCCCAAGGCGCCGGAAGGCCAGTCCCAGGGCCAGGAAGGTGAGCGCGAGGAAGGCGAGGGCGCCAGCGCCAAGGCGTCGCCGCTGGAGCAGTTCACGCAGAACCTGAACCAGCTCGCCAAGGACGGCAAGATCGACCCGCTGATCGGCCGCGAGGCCGAGGTCGAGCGCGTCGTGCAGATCCTCTGCCGCCGGCGCAAGAACAACCCGCTGCTGGTCGGCGAGGCCGGTGTCGGCAAGACCGCCATCGCCGAGGGCCTGGCCTGGAGGATCACCGAAGGCGAAGTCCCTGAGGTCCTCGCCGACTCGGTCGTCTACTCGCTGGACATGGGCGCGCTGCTGGCGGGCACCAAGTACCGGGGCGACTTCGAGCAGCGCCTGAAGGCCGTGCTGAAGTCGCTGAAGGACCAGCCCAACGCGGTGCTCTTCATCGACGAGATCCACACGCTGATCGGCGCCGGTGCGGCCTCGGGCGGCACGCTGGACGCGAGCAATCTCCTGAAGCCGGCGCTGTCGAGCGGCCAGATGAAGTGCATTGGTGCAACCACCTTCACCGAGTACCGCGGCATCTTCGAGAAGGACGCGGCGCTGTCGCGGCGCTTCCAAAAGATCGACGTGCCCGAGCCCTCGGTCGAGCAGACCATCGAGATCCTGAAGGGGCTGAAGAGCCGCTTCGAGGAGCACCACTCGGTCAAGTACGCGCTGGGCGCGCTGCAGGCAGCAGCGGAGTTGTCGGCCAAGTACATCAACGACCGCCACCTGCCCGACAAGGCCATCGACGTCATCGACGAGGCCGGTGCCGCGCAGCGCATCCTGCCCAAGAGCAAGCAGAAGAAGACCATCACGCGCGTCGAGGTGGAGGACATCGTTGCCAAGATCGCGCGTATCCCGCCCGCGTCGATCAACAGCGACGACCGCAGCAAGCTCAAGACGCTGGACCGCGATCTGAAGAGCGTCGTGTTTGGGCAAGACCCGGCCGTCGATGCGCTGGCCGCCGCCATCAAGATGGCGCGTTCGGGCCTGGGCCGGCCCGAGAAGCCGGTGGGCTCCTTCCTGTTCAGCGGCCCCACGGGCGTCGGCAAGACCGAAGTGGCCAAGCAGCTCGCCTACATCCTGGGCATCGAGCTGATCCGCTTCGACATGTCCGAGTACATGGAGCGCCACGCCGTCAGCCGCCTGATCGGCGCGCCTCCGGGCTATGTGGGCTTCGACCAGGGCGGTCTGCTGACCGAGGCCGTCACCAAGAAGCCGCACTCGGTGCTGCTGCTCGACGAGATCGAGAAGGCCCACCCGGACGTCTTCAACGTGCTGCTGCAGGTCATGGACCACGGCACGCTGACCGACAACAACGGGCGCAAGGCCGACTTCCGCAACGTCATCATCATCATGACGACGAACGCGGGTGCCGAGGCGCTGAACAAGGCCACCATCGGCTTCACCACGTCGCGCCAGCAGGGCGATGAGATGGTCGACATCAAGCGGCTGTTCACCCCCGAGTTCCGCAACCGCCTGGACGCCATCGTGTCCTTCCGCGCGCTGGACGAGGAAATCATCCTGCGCGTGGTCGACAAGTTCCTGCTGCAACTGGAAAGCCAGCTGCAGGAGAAGAAGGTCGAGGTCAGCTTCTCCGACGCGCTGCGCAAGCATCTCGCCAAGAAGGGCTTCGATCCGCTGATGGGTGCGCGGCCGATGCAGCGCCTCATCCAGGACACCATCCGCCGGGCGCTGGCCGACGAGCTGCTGTTCGGCAGGCTGGTCGACGGTGGCCGCCTCAGCGTTGACGTGGACGACAAGGGCGAGACCGTGCTGGACATCCAGCCCACGCCGCCCAAGCCGGCCAAGGACAACAAGCCCAAGGCCGAGCCGGCGACGGCCTGAGCCTGAGCCTCTCTTGGCTCTGAGTAGAAAGGGACGCCTCGGCGTCCCTTTTTTTCGTTCAGCCTGCCCGGTCTTGCTTGAAGAAGCCGGCTAGCAGCTCGTACATCGCCGGCTCCTCGGCGCGCATCGCGGCTGGGGCGACGAAGAAGGCCTCGACGGCGACGGCGAAGAACTCCTCGACAGCCTCGCCGCCGTATGGGTCGATCAAGGTCTCCTCGCCAGCGTCGATGCGCTTGCAGAAGCGCTCCCACTCGGCATCGATGACGGTGATCCATTGCTCACGCTCATCGGCATCCAGCGGCGGCACGCCGTCGGCCAGGCCATCGCGCATGTCGATGACGTGGGCGAACTCGTGGATGACGACGTTGAAAACCGCGTCCGCGCCGAACTGGGCTGGGTCGTCTGAGACAGCGACCGCGTTCCAGGCCAGCATCAGCGGGCCGCCTTCCATGGCCTCGCCGGCCAGTTCCTCGTCGTACTCGTGGACGACGCCGTCTTCGTCTTCAAAGCAGCGCTGCGCGACGACTTCGCCCGCGTGCATGACGATGCCGACAAAGCCGTCGTACCAGCTCAGGCCAAGGCGCAGCACCGGCAGGCAGGCCTGCGCCGCGACGGCGACGGCGACCTCGTCGGACACCTCGAATCCATCGACGCCGTGGAACTCCTTGGTCGACAGGAAGAGGCTGGACAGGCGCCGCAGCTCGGCGAGGTCGCCGTCGCTGCGTTGGGCCAGGAAGGGGTAGCGCAGCAGCGTCAGCTGCCACAGCGCATCTGGAATGGCGTGGCGCTCGACGGCGCGCTGTTCGCGCCAGCTGCGCAGGGCTTTCAGGATCACAGCGGGAGGCGTTGCAGGCCGGCGGCGGACAGGCGGGTCACGTCGCCGCGCGGCGGTGTCGAGTCCAAATCCCAGTCGGACAGCACGACTCGTTTGAGGCCATCGCCAAGGTCGTGGTTCGCCGGCCGATGCGTGTGCCCATGGATCATCGTCGTCGCGCCGGCCTCGGTCAGCAGCGCGCGGCAGGCGTCGGCATCGAGATCGGTAGCCATCAGCTGCGCCACCTGCGACTGGCGGCTCTGTGCCCGTGCCTGGCGGCCAAAAGCCTGGCGGTCGGCCAGGGGCTTGGCCAGGAAGTCGGCCTGCCATGCGGCGGAACGGCTGGTTGCGCGCCAGGCCTGATAGGCCGCGTCGTCCAGGCATTGCGCGTCGCCATGCGCCAGCAGCCAGCGTTGGCCAAAGGCGTCGAGCACGGTGGGGTCGGGCAGGGCGGTCATGCCGGCGTCCAGCAGCAGATCTGACCCGACGAGGAAGTCACGGTTGCCGGGCATGAAGAAGAGGTCCAGGCGCTGCGACGCGTCGCGCAGCAGGCGCACGACGCTGGCCTCGAAGGGCTCGTGGCGCGCGTCGTCGCCGACCCAGACCTCGAAGATGTCGCCGAGCAGCAGCACCGCTTGCGCAAGCGTCTCGGCGAGGTGCTGYTCAAGCCGGGCCASSGTGCCCGGCGTGTCCGGCCCGAGGTGCAGGTCSGACAGCAGGTCGACCTGCTGCCACTGCGCCGGGGCCGTCAGCGTGTGGATCAAACCTCGACGGCTTTTTCGATGACGACGTCTTCGACCGGCACATCGCCGTGGCCGCCGCGCGTGGCGGTCTTGGACTTCTCGATCTTGTCGACGACGTCCTGGCCCTCGACGACCTTGCCGAAGACCGCGTAGCCCCAGCCCGACGGGCTCTCGGACTTGAAGTCCAGGAAGCCGTTGTTGGTCGTGTTGATGAAGAACTGCGCCGTCGCCGAGTGCGGCGCGTTGGTGCGCGCCATCGCCAGCGTGTAGTGGGCATTCTTCAGACCGTTGTTGGCCTCGTTCTGGATCTGCGCGTCGGTGGGCTTTTGCTTCATGCCGACTTCAAAGCCGCCGCCCTGGACCATGAAGCCCTTGATGACGCGGTGGAAGACCGTACCGTCGTAGTGGCCCTTGCGGACGTAGCTGAGGAAGTTGGCGACCGACAGCGGCGCCTTTTCGGCGTCCAACTCGATGAGGATGTCGCCGTGGTTGGTGGTGAGTTTGACTTGGCTCATTTTTTTGCAGGCTCGATGACGGCCTTGGTGATGAAGATGGGCTTGATGGGCAGGTTCTCGTGAACGCTGACCGACTTGGTCTCGACGGCGCGGATCTTGTCGACAACGTCCATGCCTTCGACGACCTGGCCGAAGACGGCGTAGCCGGTGCCGATGCGACCGACATCGGCATTGAGGTTGTAGTTGTCGACGACGTTGATGAAGAACTGCGACGTCGCCGAGTTGGGGTCACCTGTGCGCGCCATCGCGATGGTGCCGCGCAGGTTGGGCAACTCGTTGCCCGACTCCAGCGGGATGGGCGGTTTGGTCGGGCGCTGGTTCAGCTTCGCGTCATAGCCACCGGTCTGGATCATGAAGTTGCCGATGACGCGGTGGAAGATGACGCCGTTGTAGTGGCCGGACTTCACGTATTGCAGAAAGTTGGCCACCGTCTTGGGCGCCTTCTCGGCATTCAGCTCGATGCGGATGTCGCCTTCGGTGGTCTGCAGCTTGACGGTCTGTGCAGAGGCACCGGCGGCGGCCAGCAGGGCGGCGAGAAACAGAGCAGTCTTCGTCATGGGTTTCAGCGTGTCTTGTTGAGGGTGCCGGTCAGCGCCAGCGTGCGGCTGATCTTGCTGGACAGCTGCTCACTGGGTGCGAGAGAAAGCTTCTGTGCCCGCTGGTAGGCGCGCAGCGCCAGGCGCATCAGCACGTCGCCCAGATTCTCCTGCGCCTGGGCATGCTCGGGTTGCAGGCGCAGCGCCTGCTCCAGCGCGGCCTGGGCTTCGTCCAGTTCGCCGGCGGCGGCGTGCAGCACGGCGAGGTTGTTGTAAGGGTCGGCCAGGTCGGGGAAGTCCTGGGTCAGGCGCGTGAAGATGGCCTTGGCCTTGGCGTGCTCGCCCAGTTCCATGCGCATGACGCCGAGTGCAAAGCGCAGTTGCAGGTCCTCCGGCGTGCGGGCCAGGGCTTGCTCGACCTGCTCGACGGCCTGGGTCTTCTGGCCAGCCAGCCACAGGCGTTGGGCGCCGGCCAGGTCGTCGGCATGGGCGGGTGTGATGGCCAGCGCAGCGAGCAACGCGAGGGTGGTGAGGGGCAGGCGCATGAGGGTTGTAGCGGGGGGCGGCGTCAGGGTCGGCCGGTATACTGAAATCATTCTATGAGCCCCGCCTGGCCGGCCCCTGCGCGGGGCTACTTATTGGTGCAGGCGCCTGCCCCCAGTTTCCGTTTCACATGTCTCTGCGCGTCCACAGCTCCCTCAGTCGCACCCTCGAAGACTTCAAGCCGCTCGTGGCGGGCCAGGTGCGCATGTACGTGTGCGGCATCACGGTCTACGACCTGTGCCACATGGGGCACTTGCGCATGAACATGGCGTTCGACGTCATCTATCGCTGGCTGCGCGCCATTGGTTACGACGTTACGTACGTGCGCAACATCACCGACATCGACGACAAGATCATCAAGCGTGCCGTCGAGCGTGGCATCACCATCCGCCAGCTCACCGAAGAGATGACGGCCGCGATGCACGAGGACTTCGCCGCCGTTGGGCTGCTGCGCCCCGACCACGAGCCGCGTGCGACCGAGTACGTGCCGCAGATGCTGTCGCTCATCGAGCGCCTGGAAGAGCGCGGCCTGGCCTACCGCGCCGAAGGCGGCGACGTGAACTACGCCGTGCGCAAGTTCGACGGCTACGGCAAGCTCAGCGGCAAGAGCGTTGACGACCTGCGCGCCGGCGAACGCGTGGCGGTGGACGACGGCAAGCTGGATCCGCTGGACTTCGTGCTCTGGAAGGCGGCCAAGGCCGAAGAGCCGGCCGACGCCAAATGGGCCGCGCCCTTCGGCGAAGGCCGCCCCGGCTGGCACATCGAGTGCTCGGCCATGAGCTGCGCGCTGCTCGGCGAAAGCTTCGACATCCACGGCGGCGGCGCCGACCTGCAGTTCCCCCACCACGAGAACGAGATCGCGCAGAGCGAGGGTGCGGGCTACGGCTTTGCAAAGTACTGGCTGCACAACGGCTTCCTGAATGTCGACGGCGAGAAGATGTCCAAGAGCCTGGGCAACTTCTTCACCATCCGTGACGTGCTGCAGAAGTTCGACGGCGAGACGCTGCGCTTCTTCATGCTGCGCACGCACTACCGCCGGCCTTTCAACTTCAGCGACACGCATCTGGAAGACGCCCGCTCGGCGCTGACGCGGCTCTACACCGCGCTCGATGCCGTGCCGCCTGCTGACGTCACCATCGACTGGAGCGAGCCCAGCGCCGCCGCCTTCAAGACGGCGATGGACGAAGACTTCGGTACGCCCGGGGCCATGGCCGTGCTGTTCGACCTCGTCAACGAGGTCAACCGCGACCGCTCGCCGCAGAAGGCCGGGCTGCTCAAGGCGCTGGCCGGTGTGCTGGGCGTGCTGCAGCAGGAGCCGCGTGCCTATCTGCAGGGCGGCTCGGGCGGCGACGAAGCCGAGTGGATCGCCGAGCGGATCGCTGCGCGCGCCGCTGCCAAGGCGGCCAGGGACTTCGCCGGGGCTGACGCCATTCGCGCCGAACTCACGGCCAGGGGTATCGCGCTCAAGGATGGCGCAGACGGCACGACCTGGGTCAAGAGCTGATGGCTCCCGAAGTCATCCCGTCCTATTGGGACGAGGCCTGCAAGCACCTGGCCAAGCGCGACCGGGTCATGAAGAAGCTGATCCCACAGTTTGGCGAGGCCCGGCTGCAAGGCCACGGAGACGCCTTTGCAACGCTGGCCCGTTCCATCATCGGCCAGCAGATCTCGGTCAAGGCGGCGCAGTCGGTCTGGAACCGTTGGCTCGCGCTCATGCCCAAGCTGCAACCGGCGGCAGTGCTTGCGCTGGAGGTGGAATCCCAGCGCGCGGCCGGTCTTTCGGCGCGCAAGGTCGACTACCTGCACGACCTGGCCGAGCACTTCAATGCCGGCAGCGTCCACGTGCGCCAATGGGCACAGATGGACGACGAGGCCATCATCGAGGAGCTGGTCGCCATCCGCGGCATCGGTCGCTGGACGGCGGAGATGTTCCTGATCTTTCACCTGATGCGCCCCAACGTCATGCCGCTGGACGACGTCGGCCTGCTGAAGGGCATCGGCCTCAACTACTTTTCCGGCGAGCCCGTCTCCCGCGCCGAGGCGCGCGAAGTCGGCGACGCCTGGGCGCCCTACCGCTCGGTAGCGGTTTGGTACATTTGGCGCAGCCTGGATCCCCTACCGGTGGACACCTGATGAGCAAAAAACATTTCCTTGAATTCGAGCAACCGATCGCGGAACTCGAGACGAAGATCGAAGAGCTGCGCTACGTGCAAAGCGAGTCGGCCGTCGACATCTCGGAAGAGATCGACCGCCTCTCCAAGAAAAGCCAGCAGCTGACCAAAGAGGTCTACGCGAGCGTGGCGCCGTGGCAGGTCTACCAGATCGCCCGCCACCCGCAGCGACCGCAGACGCTGGACTACTGCTCGGAAGTCTTCACCGAGTTCCAGGAACTGCACGGTGACCGTCATTTCGCGGATGACGCGGCCATCGTCGGCGGCATCGCGCGCTTCAACGGCCAGGCCTGCATGGTCATCGGCCACCAGCGCGGCAGCGATGCCAAGGAGCGCACGCTGCGCAACTTCGGCATGCCGCGCCCCGAGGGCTACCGCAAGGCCCTGCGCCTGCTGAAGCTGGCCGAGAAGTTCGGCCTGCCGGTCTTCACCTTCATCGACACCATGGGTGCCTACCCCGGCATCGGTGCCGAAGAGCGCAGCCAGAGCGAGGCCATCGGCCGCAACATCTTCGAGATGGCGCAGCTGGAAGTCCCCATCATCGCCACCGTCATCGGCGAGGGTGGCTCTGGCGGCGCGTTGGCCATCGGCGTGGCCGACCAGGTGCTGATGCTTCAGTTCTCGGCCTATTCCGTCATCTCGCCCGAGGGCTGTGCCTCCATCCTCTGGAAGAGCAGCGAGCGCGCCTCCGAGGCGGCCGATGCGCTGGGCATCACGGCCCACCGCCTGAAGGCCATGGGCCTGATCGACAAGATCGTCAGCGAGCCCGTCGGCGGTGCGCACCGCGATGCCAAGCAGATGGCGTCCAACCTGAAGCGTGCGCTGTCTGATGCGCTGCGCCAGGTCAGCGACCTCAAGACCCGCGAGCTGGTCGACCGCCGCTACGAGCGCATCCAGGCCTATGGCCGCTTCAGCGACACCAAGGCTCGCTGAATCTGACGTTGTCGCGGTCGCCTTCAGTGGCGGCCTCGACTCCACCGCGCTGTTGCACGTTGCCACCCGGTCGGGTGCGCGCGTGCTTGCCCTCCACGTCAACCATGGCCTGCAGCCGCAGGCGGACGAATGGGCGGCGCATTGCGAGGGCATTGCACGCGAGTTCGGCGCAGCCTTCGCCGGCATGCGGCTGAGTGGCGCGCCTGGTCGCGGCGACAGCGTCGAAGCCTGGGCCCGCGAGGGCCGGCACCGTGCGCTGCACGACATGGCCGTTGCGGCGGGCGCCGACCTGCTGCTGCTGGCTCACCATCGCCGCGATCAGGCCGAGACCTTCCTGTTGCAGGCCATGCGAGGCGCCGGTACGGCCGGTCTTGCCGGCATGCCGCAGGCGCAATGGCGCGACGGCCTTTGCTGGGCGCGGCCCTGGCTTGAGCAACCGCGCGAACTGATCCAGGCCTATGCCGAGCAGCAGGGGCTGCGTTGGATTGAAGACCCGAGCAACGGTGACGCGCGCTTTGCCCGCAATCGGCTGCGGCAGACGGTGTGGCCGGCCTTCCCGAGTGCCGAGGCGGGTCTCGCGCAGGCCGCGCGCTGGGCTCAGCAGGCTGAGGCGCTGGCCGCCGAAGTCGCCGTCGAGGACCTGGCCGGGCTGTCGAGCCCGGAGCGTCTCGACCTTGCCGGCCTGGCCGCGTTGTCGCCCGCCCGCGCCAGCAATGCGCTGCGGGCCTGGCTGGCGCCGCACACCGCCGCGCCGGCCAGCCTCGTCGAGCGCCTGCTGACCGAATGGCGGCCGGGCGCGACGCTGTCGTGGCCTGCGCCGGGCGGTGTGCTCCATGCCTATCGCGACGGGCTGCATTGGGCGAGCGAGACGCTCGAGCCACCGCTGCCGTCCAGCGTTGACCTGAGCCGCCCCGGCCTCCATCTCCAGCCTGGCTGGCATGGTGGCTGGCTCGTCGAACCCGCTTCACCGGGTATCGCGCCCTCGCGTCTGGCCGCGTTGACCCAGAGTGCCCGCGCCGGCGCCGAGCAGTTCCAACGTGCGCCGGCCTCAGCGTCGCGCAGCCTGAAGAAGGCCTGCCAGGAAGCCGGCCTGCCGCCCTGGCGGCGGGGCGGGCCGCTGCTGTTCGACGCTGAAGGCCACCTCATCGCCGTTGCCGGGCTGGGCATGGATGCCCGTGCCTTCGCCGATCAAGATGAGCCGCAGCTGGCTCTAAGCTGGTTGGACGACTCCGCCTTGCCTCAGCGCGAAGGCCCGGCCGATTCAGCCGCATAAAATCGGGGGTTTGCGAGCGTGCCGTCCCGGCAGCTCACCTTAAGCCTTCGCTCAAACACATGGCTCTGATCGTCCACAAGTACGGCGGCACCTCGATGGGGTCCACCGAGCGCATCCGCAACGTCGCCAAGCGCGTCGCCAAATGGGCGCGCGCCGGCCACCAGATGGTGGTCGTGCCCTCGGCGATGAGCGGCGAGACCAATCGCCTGCTCGGCCTGGCCAAGGAGTTGTCGCCGGCCAAGCACACGTCGGCCCTGGCGCGCGAGTTGGATGCGATTGCCGCCACCGGCGAGCAGGTCTCCGTCGGTCTGCTCGCCATCGCGCTGCAGGCCGAGGGGCTGGAAGCGGTCAGCTACGCCGGCTGGCAGGTGGCCGTGGCGACCGACTCGTCCTTCACCAAGGCCCGCATCGAGAGCATCGACGACAAGCGCGTGCGCGCCGACCTGGCCGCGGGCAAGGTCGTCGTCATCACGGGCTTCCAGGGCATCGACCCTGAAGGTCATGTCACGACGCTGGGCCGAGGCGGTTCCGACACCTCGGCCGTGGCGATTGCCGCGGCGATGAAGGCGGCGGAATGCCTGATCTACACCGACGTGGACGGCGTCTACACCACCGACCCGCGCGTGGTGCCCGAGGCACGCCGCCTGAGCACCATCACCTTCGAGGAAATGTTGGAGATGGCCTCGCTGGGCTCCAAGATCCTGCAGATCCGCTCGGTGGAGTTTGCCGGCAAGTACCGCGTCCCGCTGCGCGTGCTGTCCAGCTTCACGCCGTGGGACATCGACATCAATGAAGAGGCCGCCTCCGGCACGCTGATCACTTTCGAAGAGGACGAGAACATGGAACAAGCCGTCGTTTCGGGCATTGCCTTCAACCGTGACGAGGCCAAGGTGACGCTGCTCGGCGTGCCTGACAAGCCCGGCATCGCCTTCCAGATCCTGGGCCCGGTGGCCGAGGCCAACATCGACATCGACGTCATCATCCAGAACGTCTCGCACGACGGCAAGACCGACTTCTCCTTCACCGTGCACCGCAACGACTACACGCGCACGATGGAGTTGTTGCAGAACACCGTCGGCCCGGCCACCAATGCCAGCAAGGTCGTGGGCGACCCCAAGATCTGCAAGGTCTCTATCGTCGGCATCGGCATGCGCTCGCATGTCGGCGTCGCCAGCAAGATGTTCCGCGCGCTGAGCGAGGAGGGCATCAACATCCAGATGATCTCCACGAGCGAGATCAAGACCAGCGTCGTCATCGACGAGAAGTACATGGAGCTGGCCGTGCGCGCACTGCACAAGGCGTTTGATCTGGACCAGGACGCTGTGGCGGCTTGATTCCCGGAAAAGAGCGCTCCGCGTTGGTATAGAATTCGCGGCTGTGCTGGAGACGTGACCGAGTGGCCGAAGGTGCTCCCCTGCTAAGGGAGTATTTGCGCTAAAACGCGAATCGAGGGTTCGAATCCCTCCGTCTCCTCCAAAGCACTCCCTGAAAAGCCGCTTCCAGCGGCTTTTTTCTTGCCCGCTCGCTTCAGGGCAGCAGCGGCAGCTCGTAGTAGCGGCTCCAGGTCGACAGCGCCGGCCGTGCCAGGCCGTTCTCGTCGTACAGGCCGAGGTTGCGGAAATATTTGTAGAACTCGACGAAGCGCGGGTTCTCGGCTTCCTCGAGCAGGCGCTGCCAGTGCTGCTGGATGTCGCGCACCGTGTAGTTGACGACGAATGCGACCGGGTTGGGCATGGCCGACAGCTCGTAGAGCAGCAGTTCCAGGTGCCGCTGCTGCTTGTCCGGGTTGGCCGCGAACAGCCAGCTGTCGATCAGGAAGGGCGTGCCGGAATAGCCGCTTTCCGTGATCGCCACCGGCATGGTGTCGGGCACGCCGGCCTCCTTCATGAAGCGCAGCATGGACTTGAACGCCACCGGCGGCTGCGTGTAGGCGTTGTACTTGCCGTAGTGCGGGTAGTAGGACAGGCCCACCAGGTCGATGTAAGGCACCAAGCTGGCCAGGCCCTGGCGCAGGCGTTCGCGCACGCCCGGCTCCATCTCGTCGTACTTGTAGGCCGAGCCCGTGGCCTCGGTCGGCGACTCGATCAGGTGGCCGAACTCATCGGTCATGAAGGACGTCGCCGAGAAGGACACGAAGAGCTTGGTGTTGCGGGCCTCGGGGCGCTGCTTGAGCTGTTCGAAGATGAAGCGGTGCAGTTCGACATAGCGCTGGAAGGCGGCCGCGTCGGCGACGTCGGTGGCGCTGACTTCGATGGCGAAGCACAGGTAGTCGGGCTTGAAGTAGCTCAGCGTGCGCAGCGCGTACTTCAGATAGGCCCATTTCACCTCCTGGGCGTCGAAGCTGAGACTGTCGAAGGGCGCTGGCGCCAGCCGGCGCTCGCCGTCGGCGACGACGCCGTTGCCCACGCGCTTGAAGTCGGCCGTGTAGGTGAAGCCCTCGCCATAGCCCCACATCGGCGCCAGCACGGTGCGTGGGATGCCCAGCGGATTGATGGACACCAGCCGCTTCTTGCCGGCCGGCAGCCGCTCGCGGTAGTTGCGCCAGGTGCCGATGACCGAGCCGGGGTAGGGCGGCTCGGCGGACGTGAAGGGGTCGAGCAAGGCCTCGAACCAGGGCACGCCGCCATCCATGTGCAGCGCGACGAGATCGCCGTGCTGGGCGACCTTGGCATCGGTGTAGGCGGCCACGCGGGCCTGCTCGGCCGGCTCGGGCGGCGTGTCGTAGGGTGTGAGCGTGAAGCCCATGTGGAACTTGCGGCTGGCCGGTGTCGGCAGCTCCCACCAGCCGCGCTCGAAGCCGAGCTGGCGCAGCGCACCATGGCTGGCCTTGGGCTGCCCGTCGGTCTGGCGAAAGCCATAGGAACTCGCCGTGGCGGTCTGAGCGACAACATCGTCCAGCGCTGAGACGGCGACCAGCGGAATCTGTTCCGCATAGGCGTCCCAGGCGTCGAAGAAGGCGCGCAGGAACTGGCTCTGCAGGACCTCCGAACTGCCCGCCGCCGCGGCCGAGGGGAAGGCGATGGGCAGCAGCGCGAGCGGCTTGCCCTGCGCGGCGGCAATGAGGTGCTCGACCATCGCGCGTGTCTCACGCGGGTCGAGGATGGCGGCTTCGGCCGGCGCATAGCGCACCATCATCCAGTCGCCTTCGCGGTGCAGGTCCTGCATCAGGCTGCGGCCGGGCTCGCGCAGGGAGCCGAGCAGCGTGCCCGAGACGCCGACCGGCAAGGCCTGGCCCCAGACGCTGCGTGCGTGCAGCCGCGTCTGCCTGACGAGTTGCGCGTAGGCAGCCCAGAACGCCGGGGCGTCGCGCGGCGGCTGCAGCAGGTCAACGTCGTTGCCCAGGCGCAGCGCCGTGAC
>NZ_JBGCUM010000077.1:0-19121 GCF_054177665.1 Roseateles sp. P5_E8
AGCGTGCGCAGCTGCGCCGTCAGCGCGGCCAGCGTGGTGGGCGCGGTGGTGGCGAGGAAGCCGAGATCCTGCTCGCCAAAACGCGCATCCGCCGTCCAGCCCAGCCGCTTGCCGAGCTGGGCGTTGTTGCCGAGTTCCGGGTGGGCATCCAGCGGCAGGTGGTAGGCGAACAGGTTGATGTCGTGCTGGATCAGCCGCGCCAGGCGCTGTTTCATCCAGCCGGTCACGCGGCCATCCTGGCCACGCCAGAACAGGCCGTGGTGGACGAGGATGGCGTCGGCTTTCGCCTCGATAGCGGCATCGATCAACGCCAGGCTGGCAGTGACCCCGCAGACCAGCCGCTTGACCTCCGCACGGCCCTCGACCTGCAGGCCGTTCGGCCCATAATCTTTGAACCGTGTGGGCTCCAGCCATTGGTTGAGCTGGCGTTCCAGCGCGGCGCGATCGGTCATGGGCTTGTGAGGTGATGGGGTGTTGAAGCGGCTCTGGCTGATTTTCGCGCAGGCGGTCACGGTGGTGCTGGCCGCCATCTTCGTCGTCTCGACACTGAGGCCGCAGTGGCTGCAGCAAGCCCGCTGGCGCGAAGCGACGAATGCGGTGACGGCCCAGACCGCCCATCAGATCGCCCTGCCCCCGACACCGCCCGCCTCGGTCGTGCGCATCGGCTTCGCCCAGGCCGCGCGGGCCGCGTCGCCGGCCGTCGTCAGCATCACGGCCAGCAAGGCGTCGGGCCATGCGGCCGGCCGCGCGCGTGAACCGCTCTTCGGCTTCCCCGGCTTTCCTTTTGCCCCGCGCCAACCGCGCGGCAACCCGCAGTTGGGCCTGGGCTCGGGCGTCATCATCTCGGCCGACGGCGTGCTGCTGACGAACAACCATGTCGTCGAGGGCGCGTCCGACATCGAGGTGCAGCTCAGCGACGGCCGTCAGGCGCGCGCCAAGCTGCTGGGCACCGACCCCGAGACTGACATCGCGGTGCTGAAGATTGACCTGCCCGACCTGCCCGCCATCGCGCTCGGCGATGCGGCCAACCTGCAGGTGGGCGACGTGGTGCTGGCCATCGGCAACCCCTTCAACGTCGGCCAGACGGTCACCTCCGGCATCGTCTCGGCGCTGGGGCGCAACCAGCTCGGCATCAACACCTTCGAGAACTTCATCCAGACCGACGCGGCCATCAACCCCGGCAATTCGGGCGGCGCGCTGGTCGATGCGGACGGCCGGCTCATCGGCATCAACACGGCCATCTTCTCGCGCAGCGGTGGCAGCCTGGGCATCGGCTTCGCGATCCCCGTCGACGTGGCCCGCCAGGTAGCCGCGCGGCTTTATCGGCGTCACGACACGCGAACTGACACCCGAGCTGGCCGAGGCACTCAAGGTGGGCGACGCCAAGGGCGTGTTGGTTGGCGGCGTCAGCAATGACGGGCCGGCCGCCAAGGCTGGCATCAGGCCGGGCGACGTGATGACCCGCGTGGGCGAGCATGCCGTGACCACGCCGGCCGAGCTGCTGGCCAGCATCGCGGCGCTCAAGCCGCGCAGTCAGGTGGAAGTCGGTGTGCAGCGCGCCGGCAAGGCGATGACCTTCTCGATCACGCTGGCCCAGCGCGAGCGGCTCAAACCTCAGCGAGCGTCCGAAGAGGACTGATCCGTACTTTCTTCGGGCGCCTTGGTGTGCTTGACGAAGTAGCTGGCCGCGAACAGCCCCACCTCGTAGAGCAGGCACATCGGGATGGCCAGCGCCAGCTGCGAGACGATGTCCGGCGGCGTGATGACGGCCGCGATGATGAAGGCGACGACGATGAAGTAGCCACGCCATTCGCGCAGCTTCTCCACCGACACGATGCCCATGCGCGCCAGCACGACGACGATGACCGGCACCTCGAAGGCCGCGCCGAAGGCGATGAACATGTTCATGACGAAGCCGAGATAGGCCTCGATGTCAGGCGCTGCCGTGATGCTCTTGGGCGCAAAGCTCTGGATGAACTTGAACACCTGGCCGAAGACGAAGAAGTAGCAAAACGCCACGCCCGAGAAGAACAGCAGCGTGCTGGACACCACCAACGGCATCACCAGGCGCTTCTCGTGCGAGTACAGGCCCGGCGCGACGAAGGACCAGGCCTGGTAGAGCACGATGGGCAGGGCCAGCATGAAGCCGGCCAGCATCGTGATCTTGATGGGCACGAAGAACGGCGCGATGACGTTGGTCGCGATCATCTTGGTGCCTTCGGGCAAGTTGGCCACCAGCGGCGCGGCCAGCCAGTCGTAGAGCTGGCTGGGGCCGGGGTAGAGGCACAGCACGCCGAAACACACAGCGATGGCAAGGACGGCGCGCAGCAGCCGGTCGCGCAACTCCATCAGGTGGGCGACGAAGGGCTGCTCGGTGCCGGCCAGCTCGTCGTGGTCGGGCTTCTGGAAGGAACTCATCAACGGATACCGGGTGGCCGAAAGCGCGCCACGCGGGCGGCACCTGACTGGGTGTGGCGGCGCACGCCGGCCTTCTGCTTGAACCAGATCGGCGTGGCGCCGCGCTTGAGGCGCCAGTTCTTCTTCGGGTGGCGGTACTCGGGCGGCGGCGGGGCGAGGCTGTGATGCTCGTAGCTGCCGCTGCCGTCGCTGGTCACGTCGCTCCAGGTCTGGTTCAAGGCGCTGGTGGCGCTGTCCACTTCCTCGCGCACGCTGCGCTCGGCGTCATGCACGGCCGTCGTGAACTGGGACTTCATCTTCTGAAGCTCCTCCAGCTCGATGGAACGGTTGACCTCGGCCTTGACGTCAGCCACATAGCGCTGCGCCTTGCCGAGCAGAGTGCCGACCGTGCGGGCAACGCGCGGCAGCTTCTCGGGGCCGATGACGATCAGCGCGACCGCACCGATCAGCGCGATCTTGTCAAAACCGAAGTCAAGCACAGAAGCTGTGGGTTAGCCCCGCGCGACCGAGCAGGCCGTCGCGGCGGCGCCAATCAAGGCGCAAAGCGGAGCCGTAGCAGGGACTACGGCGAGCATTTGCAACGCCGAGTGGCGGCGTTGCGGCGGGATGAGCGGGCGTGAGGGGCTGACGCACAGCTTCTTATGACTTGGTCTTGGCGTCGACGTCCACGGTGTTCGGGTCGTTGACCTTGCTCGCCGTGACCTGCTGCGGCGGCTTGGCCAGGTCTTCGGACGTCGTGCCGTCCTTCACGCCGTCCTTGAAGCCCTTGACGGCGGCGCCGAGATCCGAGCCGACGTTACGCAGCTTCTTCGTGCCGAAGATGGCGATGACGACGACGAGAACGATCAGCCAGTGCCAAATACTGAATGAACCCATGATGCTTACTCCTTGAGGACTGGCTCAAATTCTAGGTGAGGGGCCGCCGGGCGCCCGACTGGTGCTGGCAGCGCGACGCGCAGGCGCCATATGGGGTTGAGGCTCAGCCTTTCAACCATGGCCGCGGGCCGCCCATGACGTGCAGGTGCAGGTGATACACCTCCTGACCACCATCAGGTCCGGTGTTGATGACATGCCGGAAACCGTTGGTAACGCCCAGCTCCTGCATCAGCTTGGGGCCGAGGGCGGCCATATGACCCAGCAGGCCGGCCTCCGCCTCGGTCACATCGGCCATGGAGGCGATGTGGCGTTTGGGGACGATGAGGACATGGACCGGGGCCCAGGGGTGGATGTCGTGGAAGGCGAWGACCTGCTCGTCTTCGTACACCTTCTTGCTCGGGATCTGGCCGGCGACGATCTTGCAGAACAGGCAGTTGGCGTCAGCGCTCATGGCTTGTTGGCTCCTCGTTGGGCAAATTCGGTCAGGCCGGACAGGCCCTCACGCCGGGCCAGCTCATTCAGCACGTCCTCGGGCTTGAGGCCGAAGTGCGCCAGTGCCACTAGGCTGTGGAACCACAGATCGGCCACCTCGTAGACGACCTTTTGGGGGTCGCCGTCCTTGGCGGCCATGACGGTCTCGGTGGCTTCCTCGCCGACCTTCTTCAGGATGGCGTCCAGGCCCTTGTCGAAGAGCTTGGCGACGTAACTCGTCGATGGATCAGCGCCCTTGCGCGATTCGATGACCGCGCCGACGCGGCGGAGGATGTCGTCACTCATAGATCTTGCTCGGGTCTTTCAGCACCGGCTCGGTGGCGCCCCAGACGCCGTTCTCCAGCTTTTGGAAGAAGCAACTGTGCCGGCCCGTGTGGCAGGCAATGCCGGGTTCGTGGCCAAGCTGGGTGATGGTCAGCAGCACGACGTCGTTGTCGCAGTCCATGCGGATGGCGTGCACCTGCTGGAAGTGGCCGCTCTCCTCGCCCTTGTGCCAGAGCTTGCTGCGCGAGCGGCTCCAGTAGACGGCTTGGCCGCGTTCGGCCGTCAGCGCCAGCGCCTCGCGGTTCATCCACGCGAACATCAGCACGTCGCCCGTGCCCTGCTCCTGGGCGATGACGGGCACCAGGCCCTTGTCGTCCCACTTCACTTCGTCAAGCCAGCTCATGGTTTCAGTCTAGGTGAGTGGGGCCGGCATGCTGGCGCTCTTCGGCGAACCACTGCAGCACGGGGATGGTGCCGGGCAGCACGGGCCTGACCTGCACCGGCAGACTCGCCCAGGCCATCTGCTGGCCCTCCAGCATCTGGAACTCGCCGGTCCAGTCGAAAACCTTGCAGAAGTTCAGGCGCACGCGGGCATGGGGGTAGTCCATGACCAGCGTCTGCCACGGGTGGGCGGCGCCGATGCGGATGCCAAGCTCCTCGTGCAGCTCGCGCGCCAGCGCCTGCTCGACGCTCTCGCCCGCCTCGACCTTGCCGCCAGGGAACTCCCAGTAGCCGGCGTAGACCTTGCCCTCGGGGCGCGAGGTCAGCAGGAACTGGCCGTCAGCAGCGACGAGCACGCCAACCGCGACCTCGGTGATTTCTCTCTCGCTCATTCGCCCCGCCCCGCCATGTCGCGCGCAAACTGATAGGCCACGCGGCCCGAGCGCGAGCCGCGCTCCAGCGCCCAGATCAGCGCCTGCTGGCGCGCGCCGGCTATTGCCGCCTCGTCCAGGCCGAAGTGGCGCAGCCACTGGCCGACGATGGCCAGGTATTCGTTCTGGCTGAAGGGATAAAAACTGATCCACAGACCGAAGCGCTCGGACAGCGAAATCTTCTCTTCCACAGCCTCGCCGGGATGGATCTCGCCATGCTCGCCATGCGTGCCGGCCAGGTTGTCGACCATCTTCTCGGGCAACAGGTGGCGGCGGTTGCTGGTGGCGTAGATCAGCACGTTGTCGGTGGCTGCGGCCACGGAGCCGTCGAGCACGCTCTTCAGCGCCTTGTAGCTGGCCTCGCCTTCGTCAAAGCTGAGGTCATCGCAGAAAACCACGAAGCGCTCGGGCCGGTCGGCGACCTGCTCGACGAGGTCCGGCAGGTCGACGAGGTCGGCCTTGTCCACTTCGATGAGGCGCAGGCCCTGGGCCGAGAACTCGTTCAGCACGGCCTTGATCAACGAGCTCTTGCCCGTGCCCTTGGCGCCCGTCAGCAGGACGTTGTTGGCCGGCCGGCCGGCGACGAACTGGGCGGTGTTGCGCAGCAGGCGTTCCTTCTGCGGCTCCACCTCGCGCAGGTCGGCCAGACGGATGCGGCTGACGGCGCGCACCGGCTCCAGCACCAGCGCGCCATGGCGGCGACGGGCGCGAAAAGCGGTGGACGCGGCCCAGTCGGGCGGCGTCGCGGCGTGGGGCAGGACCGCTTCGAGGCGGGTCAGCAGACCCTCGGCGCGGTTGAGGAAGGATTCCAGAGCGGCAGACATGCCGCCAGTTTAGGCGGGAGGCCTCAGCCGATAGTCTTGAGCGAAGCTTCCAACTGCTCCGTCGGCAGCCGCTTGAAGCCCGAGCGCGCATAGCGCTGCAGCCGGCCGATGATGAAGCTGACCCACACCGACGCCTGCACATTGGCCTGCACGGTGGGCGTGAGCGAGCCCTGGGCCTCGGCGGCCGTGCGCAGCACCTGGCGCAGTGAGGACTCGATGCGGTCGAAGAACTGGTTGACGCGGGCCGTCAGCCGCTCGTTCTCGTAGACCAGCGCGTCGCCCACCATCACGCGGGCCATGCCGGGGTTCTTCTCGCCGAACTGCAGGATGAGGCTGGCGATGCGCGCCGCAGCGCCCGGCGGCGGCAGCGGCTGGGGCCCGTCGACGATCTGATGGACCAGGCCGAAGACGCTGCTCTCGATAAAGTCGATGAGCGCCTCGAACATCTGCGCCTTGCTGGCGAAGTGGCGGTACAGCGCCGCCTCGCTGACGTCTAGCCTGGCGGCCAGCGCGGCCGTCGTGATGCGGTCGGCGCCGGGCTGCTCAAGCATGCTGGCCAGCACCTGCAGGATCTGCGTGCGGCGCTCGCCGGGCTTGGGGCGCTTCTTGGGGGTGGTGGGTGCGTCGGCGGGCTGGTCAGCGTCCATGCCGCAGATGCTAATCGCGCAGCCAGCCCAATCGCCTGGCTTCGTAGATCGCCTCGACCTTGGAGCGCACGTGCAGCTTGCGGTAGACCCGCTTCACGTAGGTCATGACCGTGTGCGGCGAGACCTGCATGAACTGCGCAATCTCGTCGAAGGTGAAGCCCTTGGCGGCCAGGTGCAGCACGCGCGACTCCTGCTCGGACAGGGCGACGACCTCCTCGTCGGCCATGGTCGCGGCCATCGCCTCGGGCGAGGGGCCGGTCGAGCCTTGAGCGCCAGGCGCCAGCCGAACCAGCAGGCGGCGGGCAATGATGGGGCTGATGGGGCTGCCGCCGGCGCGTAGGGACCGCAGCTGGCCCGGCAGGTCCAGCGCCAGGCTGTCCTTGAGCAGATAGCCGGTGGCGCCGGCCTCGATGCTGGCCACGACATGCTGCTCGTCGCCGAACACGGAGATGACCATGACCTCGCACTGCGGGCGGGTCTGGGCGGCGTGGCGGATCAACTCGATGCCGCTGCCGCCCGGCAGGTCCAGGTCGACGAGCAGGACGTCGGGCTGGAGCTGGTCGAACATGCGCCGGCCCTGGGGCAGGTCGGGCGCGATGCCCAGCAGTTCGATGTCGGGCACGCTGCCCAGGGCGTGGGTGAAGGCCTCCCGGAAACGGGCCTGGTCTTCGACGATAAGGACCGAGAACGGGGTCATTGACTCTGCTGCTTCTTCAAAGGCGGTAAGGCGACATTGTCGCGGTCAGGACAAGCCTTGCCCATTCATGTCTTCCTATAGAACTGGGGGGAGCGGGCCAGGGCGGCCAGCGAGCGCACGCGCCGGCTCACATAGGCGGGGCGGTGCTGAAGGCGCCGGCCATCGGCGGCCTTGCGCAGCCAGCGCTGCATCCAGACGGTCGCCATGCCGAGGCTGCGGGCCGCTTTCTGGTGGATCAGCGTGTCCTCCACCAGCACGCAGCGCCACGCCGGCAGGCCCAGCCTGGCCAGCACGACGCGGAACATGCGCGTGTCGGGCTTGGGCCGCGACTGGCCGAAGCAGGCCATGTCCTCGATGCAGATCAGCTTCTCGAAGACACCGCGCAGCCCGATGACGGCCAGCACGCGCTCGGCATAGGCGCGCGGCGCGTTCGTCATCAGAAACTTGCGGCCCGGCAGGCGCTTCAGCGCGGCCAGGTCATGCGCATGGCCATGCAGCTCGGTTTCCAGCCCGGGCAGCAGGTGCGTCTCGCGCAGGAAGTGAGCGGCCTTGACGCCGTGATGGCGCTGCAGCCCTGTCAGCGTGGCGCCGTAGCGGGCGAAATAGCCGTGGCGTAGTGCCACCGCGGCGTCCGTCGTCAGGCCGAGGTGGGTCTCGATGTAGGCCGTCATCGACGCGTTCAACAGCGGGAAGGCGCGATGCGAGGCGTTGTGCAGGGTGTCGTCGAGGTCGAACAGCCAGACCTTGTCGCGGGCGCTCACCGCGAAGAAATCATGGTGCCGTAAGCCTGGTCCGTCAGCACCTCCAGCAGCATCGCGTGCGGCACGCGGCCGTCGATGATGTGGACGGCGTTGACACCGCTCTTGGCCGCGTCGATGGCGCCGGCGATCTTGGGGATCATGCCGCCGCTGATGGTGCCGTCTTCCACCAGCTCGTCGATGCGGCGCGGCGTCAACTCGGTCAGCAGCTCGCCGTTCTTGTCCAGCACGCCGCGGATGTTGGTCAGCATCAGCAGCTTCTCGGCCTGCAGCACGGTGGCCAGCTTGGCGGCCACCACGTCGGCATTGATGTTGTAGCTCTCGTTGTGCTCGCCAAAGCCGATGGGGCTGACGACGGGGATGAACTGGTCGTCCTGCAGCGCCTTAACGACGCTGGGGTCGATGGAGACGATGTCGCCGACCTGGCCCACGTCGTGTTCCTTGCTGGGGTCGTCCTTGTCCACCATCCTCAGCTTGCGCGCGCGGATCATGCCGCCGTCCCGACCCGTCAGGCCCACGGCCTTGCCGCCGGCGGCGTTGATGAGGCCGACGATGTCCTGCTGCACCTGGCCGGCCAGCACCCATTCGACGACCTCCATGGTCTCTTCGTCCGTGACGCGCATGCCCTGGATGAACTCGCCCTTCTTGCCCAGGCGGCTCAAGGCGCCCTCGATCTGCGGCCCGCCGCCGTGCACGACGACCGGGTTCAGGCCCACCAGCTTGAGCAGCACGACGTCCTCGGCGAAGTCCTGCTGCAGGCCCGGGTCGGTCATCGCATTGCCGCCGTACTTGATGACGATGGTCTTGCCGTGGAAGCGGCGGATGTAGGGCAGTGCTTGCGACAGGATCTCGGCCTTCTCGCGCGGGGCGATGTGGGAGACGTCGGTGTTGTGGGGGGTGGTCATGGCTGCTCCGGGGGATTCACCAGCATTCTAGGAAGCCGGCGCGGCAGGTGTCGTCGTCAGGCCGTGTCTTTGAAGACCAGCTTGCACTGGCGCTGGTAGGCCCACCAGGCCGACACGCTGGCCGCCAGCCCGGCCGACAGCGCCGCCCAGCCGGCCACAGAGGCGTAGGCAAAGCCCGCTGCGCCGTTCTGCAGCCACTCGACGACGGCGAGCGCCGCGCACCCGCCAAGGAACATCTGCACGAAACGCAGCAGCCAGAACTTGATGAGGATGATCTTCACTGTCCCTCCCGAGCGGTCTTGCAAAAGGCGGCATTGTTGCCCGTGGCGAGAATGCCGCCATGCAAGCCAGCGCCTATCTGAAGCTCTCGGTCGCGACGGCCGTCGTGACCATAGCTCTGAAGACCGCCGCCTGGTGGTGGACGGGCTCGGTCAGCCTGGGGGCCGACGCACTCGAGTCGCTGGTCAACCTGGCCGGCGCGGTGTTCGCGCTGGCCATGGTCACGCTGGCCGCGCAGCCGCCGGACGCCGAGCACCCCTACGGCCACCACAAGGCCGAATACTTCTCCAGCGGCTTCGAGGGCATCCTCATCATCGTGGCGGCGTTGGGCATCTTCTGGGGCGCGGCGGACCGCTGGCGCCACCCCGAACCGCTGCATGCCATCGGCCTGGGCGTCACCCTCGCCGTCGTCAGCTCGGCACTGAACGGCGCGCTCGCCTGGGCCATGCTGCGCAAGGCGCGCGAGCTGCGCTCGGTGGCGCTGGCCGCCGACGCGCGCCACCTGATCACCGACGTGTGGACATCGGCCGGCGTCGTAGCCGGCCTGCTGGGTGTCATGGCGACCGGCTGGCACTGGCTGGACCCGTTGCTGGCCATCGTCGTGGCGCTGAACATCCTGCGCGAGGGCGTGCATCTGATGCGCGAGTCCACCCGCGGGCTGATGGACGAGGCGCTGGACGCCGAGTCGCTCGCCCAGGTGCAGGCCGTGCTGGACCGCTTCAGCCAGCCGCAGCCCGTGCGCTTCGATCACATCGTCAGCCGCACCGCCGGCCAGCGCCGTTTCGTGGACCTGCACATGCACATGCCCGCCAGCTGGACGCTGGGCCGCGCGGCCGCCCTGCGCGGCGACGTGGAACTGGCGCTGATGAAGGCCGTGCCGGGGTTGCGTGTCAGCATCCAGCTGCTGCCACAGGGCGTGGAAGCCCACACACTCGACGAGGAGGACCTGATTTGATCGCTGTGCTGCAACGGGTGCGCGAGGCGCGCGTGGAGGTAGGCGGCGCCGTCATCGGCGCCATCGGCCCAGGCTTGCTGATGCTGGTCTGTGCCGAGCCGACCGACACCGAGGCCATCGCCGAGAAGCTCATCGCCAAGGTGCTCAAGCTGCGCGTCTTCAGCGATGACGCCGGCAAGATGAACCGCAGCCTGCAGGACGTGGGCGGCGGGCTGCTCATCGTCAGCCAGTTCACGCTGGCGGCGGACGTGAGCGGCGGCAACCGGCCGAGCTTCACCGGCGCGGCGCCGGCTGAACAAGGCCGACGGCTCTACGAGCACGCGCTGGCGTTTGCGCGCCGCCAGCATGCCGTCGTTGCAAGCGGCGAGTTTGGGGCGGACATGCAGATCCACCTGATCAACGACGGCCCCGTCACCATCCCGCTGCGCCTGAACTGATGCCCACCGCACGCCAGTTGCTGACGCTGTGCGCCGCCGCGCTGTTGCCGCTGCTGGCCGTGCTGGCGGTGCAGGCCGTGCAGAAGCCCGACCCCGCCAGCCTGGGCGTTCGGGTGCTGCGCGAGGCACGCGTGCTGATGTCCGACGCCGCCACGCCGCCGGCCGAGCTGGCCAGCGCGCCGCTGCGCCGGCTGCCGCTGACGCGCGGCGCCGACGAGGCCTCGGCGCTGTGGCTGGCCATCCCGCTGCCGACGGCCAGCGGTCGGCCAGAGAGCCTGGCGCTGAGCTACCGGCCCGGGCTGACCGCCTATCTGGACGGCGTGGCCCTTGCCGCCGGGCCGGGTGACGCGGCCGGCACCGGCGAGCGCTTCGTGCTGGGCCACCAGCGCTGGGTGCTGGAGCTGCTGCCGGGCCTGCACCGCCAGCAGCCCGCCCAGGTGCTGCAGCTGCGCCTGGCCACGCCCGGCCCGACCGGCGCCGGCCTGGATGCACCGCTGCTTGGCCCGCCTGAAGCCGTGCGGGCGCTGGACAGCGGCCGCCGCCACTGGCAGCTGCTGCGCGCCGCGACGGCCCTGGGCGGCGTGCTGGTCGCCGCCTTCCTGGCCCTGGTGGCGCGCACGAGGCGCGATGAACCCCTCTACGCGCTCAGCGCCCTGCACGTCGCCCTGCTGGCCCTGCTGCTCAGCCCCTATGTGCTGCCCGACCAGCCCCTTCCCTCGCCCTGGTGGCGCATGCTGCTGGACGCGGCCGACCTGGCGGCCAAGCTGCTGCTGGTCGCCATCTGCGCCCGCCTGGCCCAGGCCTGGGCGCCTTGGCTGCGCCGGCTGCTGTGGGCCGTGGCCCTGGTCGGCCTGCCGCTGGACCTGCTGGCGGCGGCGCTGGGCTGGTCCTGGGGCCGCTTCGACCAGCCCTGGCCGTGGTGGGCCCTGGGTTCGAGGACGCTGCTGTTCGGCCTGGCCTGGAGCCTGGCGCTGCGCGCCCTGCGCGAGCGCGCCACGCCATCCACCTGGGGCACGGCGCTGCTGGTGGGTTTTTCGGCGGCCACCTGGGCCTGGGTCAGCCTCAGCGTGCTGGTGCTGGAGCGGCCCGTCGTGGACGCCAACGCGCTGGCCCACGCGGGTTGGGTGGCCTGGGTCGCGCTGCTGCTGCAACGCCACTTCAATGACGGCGCACGGCGCGAGCGCCAGCTGCGCGAACACCTCAGCCTGGAGCTGGCGCAGCGCCGCCGCGAGCTGGAAGCGGTGTTCGCGGCCCATGCCCAGGCCGAACGCGAGCGCGCCGCCAGCGAGCAGCGCCGCCGCCTGCTGCAGGACCTGCACGACGGCCTGGGCGCCCGCCTGCTGAGCGTGCGCCTGCGCGCACCCGACCTGGACGCCGCGGCCCTGGCCGAGGCGCTGGACGACTGCCTGCTGGAGATGCGCCTGTCCGTTGACACGCTCGCCCAGGACGATGGCGACTTGGGCGTGCTGCTGGGGAGCTGGCGCCAGCGCATCGAGCCGGTGCTGCGCAGCGGCAGCTGCGTGATGGACTGGCGCGTCGCCCATGCGCCCCACCTGCCCTGCCTGGCTGGCGGCGGCGCGCTGGAGCTGGTGCGCGGCCTGCAGGAGCTGACCAGCAACGCGCTGCGCCACGGCGGCGCGCGGCGCCTCATCGTCGCGACCGAGGCGGACGATCAGGCGGTGACGGTCTGGCTGGTGGACGATGGCAGCGGCATGGCCGCCGACGCGCGTGTGGGCCAGGGCCGGCGCAGCGTCGTGCAGCGCGCCGAGCGCCTGGGCGGCGCCGTCAGCTGGCATTCACCAGGGCCGGCGCGCTGGGCATCGGCGAACACCGGCACGGCGGTCGCCTGGCGAATTCCGCTCAGGTAATCAGGCCCAGCCGGCGGGCCTGCGCCAGGGCCTGCGTCTTGGAATGCGCCTGCAGCTTGCGGTAGCAGCGCTTGACGTGGGTGGACACGGTATTGAGGCTGATGGCCAGTTGGCCGGCAATCTCGTCGTATTGATAGCCGCGCGCCACGGCCTCCAGGATCTGGGCTTCGCGCGCCGACAGGCTGACGTCGGACACCGCCGGCAGTGGCAGCGCGGGCCGCGTGGGTGCTGTGGGTTGGGCAACGGGCGTGAGCCGCCGCAGCAGCTGGCGCGCGAGCACGGGGCTCAGCGGCGCGCCACCTTCGCGCAGGCTCTGCAGTTGCTCGACAAGGCGGCTCGCCTGGCCCTGCTTGAGCAGATAGCCGCCGGCACCGGCGGCCAGCGCGGCCAGCACGCTGTCTTCGTCGCCCAGCGTCGTGATGACAACCACCTCGGTCTCGGGCAGCTCGGCCGCGGCGGCCTCGATGAGGCGCAGTCCGCTGCCCGAGGGCAATTGCAGGTCGACGAGCAGCAGGTCGGGCCGCACACGGCGCAGCAGCTGCAGCCCGTCCGGCAGGTCAGCCGCCGTGCCGACCAGCTCGAAGCCGTCGGCCTGCATGACCGCCGAGGCCAGCGCGCCCCGGAAGGCGGCCTCGTCCTCGATCAGGGCAGTGCGTAGCGGCGCGGTCGACATGCAACGGATTGTGAAGCGCGGGTGGCGGCGGCGGCGCCCGCTTCACCTGAATGGGTGACGGCTTTCAACCAATCTCGATAGTCCAACGATTGACGCTGCGCGGCGCCGGCCGAGCCAGCGCCAGCGCGCCGACGCGGTAGGCATGGGGGCGGCGCTGTGTCGCCAGGTCCTGCCCGTTCTCGTCGCGCACACGCTCGACGCCATGGCCGCGCGCCCCGACGCGGTAGGTCAGCTCGAAGCGCAGGTCGGCCAGCGTCAGCTGCACTGTCAGCCCGTCCAGCACGGCCGGCATGACGGGGTCGACCACCAGTTCCTCATGCTCCAGCCGCAGGCCCAGCAGCGAGCCGATCACCAGGCCCAGCGCGATGCCGGGGCCGCTGGAGTAGATGCGCCAGCCGCCGTCCAGCGCGACCTCGCCGGCCAGCGCGCGGCCGTACTCGGCCTGGGCGACATAACGGTCCGAAAAGGCGGCATCGGAGCTGGAGTAGTAGCAGTTGGCCTGGCGCGCGCTGGCACTCGGCACGCGCTCCGCGAGCGCGATCGGGTGGGCCAGCGTGAGCGCCTGCAGGAAGGCTTCGGCGTGGCCCAGGTGGGCCAGCATCTGCGCGTACCGCAGATGGGCGTGCATGTACATGATGCCGATCTCGCGGCCGAAGAAGCTGCTGGTCTCGGCGCGCTGGAAGAAGCGCGACGGCCCACCGCGATAGGGCAGCGGCGCGTCGAAGAGGCGGGCACCGTCCGGCCCCTTGAGATGCCGCTCGATCAGCTCGGCCTGCAGCCGCGCCTGCTCGGGCGTGAACAGGCTGTCCAGCACGGCGTGCATCATCGGCAGCAGGCTGTAGCGCAGGCCGGTGCGGGTGTCGCGCGGGTGTATCCACAGCTCGCGCTCGCCCTGCTCCGGGAAGAGGGCATAGCCGGCAACGACGTCGTCCTGCACCAGCAGGCGCTGGAACTCGGCGCGCACGCCGGCGGCCTCGGCCACCAGGCCGGCGGCCTGCGCGGTGCGGCCGATGCGGCCAAAGGCGGTGGCCAGCGTGTGCAGCGTCTGGTGATGCAGCGTGACCGTCCAGGCGCTGCACATGCGCTCGCGCAGCGCCGGGTCGGCGGGCTGGAGCGAGTCGTTCCAGTCGCCATGCCAGTAGGCGGCCAGGCCGGTGCCGGGCACGACGCGCCGGCGGATCAGCGCCAGGGCCTGCTCGACGTGGGCGGAGAGCAGAACCGCTTCGCCGTCGTGGAAGCTCAGCACCTCGTCGAGCAGGCTCGCGTCGCCCGAGGCGATCAGGTATTGCGCCAGTCCCAGCAGGGGCCAGAAGACGATGTCGCCATGCGAGTCACCGGCGCGGATGTCGCGCTCGCGCTCGAAGAACATGAACCACTGGGGCCAGTCGCCGTCGGGGTTCTGGGCCGCGAAGACGCGCAGCAGCAGGTCGCGCACGGGGGCGGGCTGGCCCAGCGCCAGCAGCATTTCCAGCGGGCCCTGGCAGACGTCGCGCGTGCCCCAACCGCCGCCGGAATACTGCTCCAGGCCGCGCGGCGACAGGTAGTGCACCAGCGCGTTGTGGGCGTACCAGGGCAAGATGTCGCGCAGCTGGGCCAGCGCCGGGTGGGCCAGCTGCCACTGCGGAAGCGCCAGCGGCTGGGCTGCTGTCAGCTGGGGCGGCGTGGCGTGCAGCAGCTCGCCGCGCAGCGTCATGGCGACGGCGGTGGCCGGTGCGAAGTCCAGCACCAGCAGCGGCTCGCCGCGGCTGACGCCGTCGTCGTAGAGCCGGCCGTCGTCGCCGACGATGGCCAGGCCAGGCGCTTCGATGACGAACGCGCCGTCGGGGAAGCGCTCGGCCAGACCGCTGCCCTCGGGCGGCGTGATGCGCAGAACGTCGCCGCTGTGCACCCAGGCGGGCTTGAGCGGCTCGGCGCCGTCGTCGCCGCCGAGCGCGAGGTTGAGGCTGGCGCGCACGCGCAGCGGGGCGCCTTGCAGCGCGTTCAGCGCGAAGCCCATGGTGTCGGGCGCGGCGCCGGCCTCAGCGACCACCTCGATGAGGCCGCCCGCGTGGGCGTAAAGCCAGCGGCAGCGCTGCGGCTGCATCTCGAAGGCGGAGGGCAGGCCCAGCAACTGCCAGTCGCCGCCCTCTTGCTGCACGAACAGGCGCAGGCCGGCCGTGCGGAATAGCCCCAGCAGGCTGCGCTGCGTGGACAGCAGGCGGTTGATGCTGACGTGGCCCTGGGTCAGCATGGAGTGGAAGACGCCGCCCATCCAGCAGGTGGACGTCAGCGCGCCTTCGTCGGGCAGCAGGTGGTCGCCGCTGCGCAGGATGTGGCCGTGCGGGCGCCGCACCAGCAGCTCCTTGGCGCGCAGCACGACGTGGCTCGCCTCGTCGGCAAAGAAGCTCAGCAGTTGATCGCCCTGCCACTCCTCGTGGCGCAGCTTGCCGGGAAAGTCGAGATCCAGGCAGGCGAGCTGCGGCGCAGTGGCAAACAGGCTGGCGGCGGGCGGCAGGCCGGGCATGTCGACCGGGTCGGCGGCCTGCGCCTCGGGCAGGGCCAGCAGCGCGGCCAGGCGGGCCAGGTCGGCGTCGCCGCTGGCCTCGGGGTGGTGGGCTTGCAGCGTCAGGAAGAAGCCGGCGGCGACGCTGGCACCGGGCGCGAGGGTGAGGGGTTCGTCCTGCAGCGCGACGACGGCGTGCTCCTGCTGCAGGCGCTGGCCCGGCAGGCCGGCGACGAGCGCGGGTGGCGCCAGGCCTTCGCGGGCGGCGTGGCCCCAGACCTGGGCGGCGTCGGTCGCAAAGCTCTCGGCGCGGCGCAGCGAGCCGGCCAGCAGCCAGGGGTGTTGGCCCTGCTGCGCCTGGTTCTGGCGCACGGCCAGCAGCACGCCGTGGGTCGCGTTGTGCAGCGGCTGCAGGTCGAGGTAGTGGCTGACGTAGAACTCGTTGGTGCGCACCGCGCCGTAGTCGGCCAGGCCCACGTCGTGCACGAGAACGGGGGCGATCTCGCAGGTGGCAGCGCTGTTGTTCTCGGCCAGCAGATGCCAGAACAACGTGGCCTCATCGGCCGCCAGGCGCAGCTGCAGGCGCAGGGCCAGGCCTTGCCAGTCGCCACGCATCTCGAAGGCGCCCTCCTCCGCATGCACGCTCAGCGGCGACTGCGGGCCGAGCAGCGGCTGGGCCTGCCAAGCGCCGCCGTCATTGCGCCAGCGCAGCCAGACATTGGCCGGCCCGCCTTCGAGCTCGTTGCCGGGGAAGAGGTTGAGCATCAAGCCCGGCGCGTGCATCAGGCGGCGCAGCGCGCCGTGGGACAGCAGCTCGGCTTCGAGGCCGGCCTGGTTGCGGATCAGGTGCACAGTCATCGTCAGGTCTGTCGTTGGGCGAGCAGCCACGGCAGCAGTTCGGGATCGTTGTAGGCGGGCGTCCAGGAGTCGTGGCCCACGCCGGGGTAGATGGTCAGCGAGGCCTTGCCCCCGGCCGCGCGCAGCGCTTCGACACAGGCCACATGGGGCGCCAGCGGCACGGCCTTGTCCTCGTCGCCGTGGTAGGCGCGCACCGGCACGTCGCGCATGGCGGCAACCTTGGTCACGTCGCCAAAGCCGCAAACAGGGGCGATGGCCGCCAGGTCGCGCGGATAGGTGCAGGCCCAGTTCCACATGCCATACCCGCCGAGCGACAGGCCCGTGCCCACGCAGCGCCGCGGGTCGATGTGCAACCGAGCCTTCAGCGCACCGAGCAGCCGATGCAGGCGCTCCGGGTCCCAGCGAAGACCGTCTTCCAGCTGCGGGCTGACGAGGATGGCGGGGTAGGCCTGGCCCTGCGCCACCAGCTTGGGCGGGCCGTGGACCTTGACCTTCTCCATGTCCGTGCCGCGCTCGCCCGAGCCGTGCAGGAAGACGACCAGCGGCCAGCGCTCGCTGCGCTGCGTGTACTCGCGCGGCAGCCAGACCCAGAAGCGCTGGCCCTCCAGCTCCCAGGCGCGCTGCTCGCCGGCGGCCAGACCGGCCGGCACGGTTGGCGGCAGGGCCGCACAAGCACTCAACAGCACAGGCGTCGTCACCAGCAGTTGGCGGCGGTTGATCGTCATGGCGTGGGCTCCAGTTGAACGGTGTTGGCGCCGGCAGGCAGAGGCAGTTCGCGGCCCTGCCAGGTCAGTACGCGGGTGTCGACGTTAGCGTGCGGCAGCGGCCCGGCGCCCGGCCAGGCCAGGCGCAATTCACCGGGCAGGCGGTCGGGGCGGCGGTCGATGTGCAGCGTCCAGCCGCCGCCCTCGCGCTTGAGCAGGCGGTAGTCCAGCCGGCCCCAGGCGGTGGACAGGCCGGTCACACCGATGTCGCCGGCCGCACGCCAGGCGGGCGACAGGCCGGCGCCAAGCACGAGGCTGCCAGTGCTTTCGCGCTCGTAGGCCAGCAGGTCCAGCGCGGCGCGCAGGTAGTCGGACGAGATCCAGGCATGCGGCATGTCGCCCAGGAACTGGACCTTGCGCGCGTCGGGCAGCACCACCTCGGCCCACTGGTTCCAGCCGGCCGGGCGCTGGTGGGTGAAGAACCAGGCCAGCAGCCGGTGGGCGTCGTCCACGCGGCCCAGGCGCGCGAGGGCGCTGACGTTGCGCAGCTCGTAGGGCGTGTAGTCCTTCCACACTTTGGCACCGGTGATGCGGGCATCGGCCTCGGCCACATAGCGGTCGAAGGTGGCGCGCAGCAGCGCAGGATCCAGCTTGTCGGCCTGAGCGGGGTTGAGCGCCATGGTCGTGGACGTGGCATCGAAGTCGCCGCGGTCGGCGGCGCCGGCGATGTGGTCGAGCTTGTAGTGCGCGGCGGTCGCGGTGATGGACGCGCCGAGGTCGGCCTCGAACTCGTCGCGTGAGACGGCCCAGCGGACGGCGTTGGCCGTGTCGCCGAGGGCCCGCGCGATCTGCACCGCGTCCTTGTAGCCGCGCAGCGCCCAGAAGTCGTCCCAATAGGAATAGGCCGGCTTGTCGCTGTAGCCCTCGTGGCTGATCGAAGGTGGCATCAGCCCTTTGAATCTTGGCTCGGCGCCGGGCTTGCGTTCGCTCAGGCGCAACGCCTCCATCCACGCCACCACCTTCTGCACCTTGGCCCAGTGCCGCTCCAGTAGCGCGCGGTCTTGCGTGTGACGCCACAGCTCGGCGACGGCAAACAGGTACTGGCCGTGGCTGTCATTCTCCGCGACGGGGTCCGCACCGCGCTGGTCCACACAGCAGGGCACCTTGCCGGAGTCAAAGATGTAGCCGCCAAACCAGTCGACGAACTCCCTCGCCGCCTGCACCTCGCCCATGCGCACGAGGCCGGCCACCATCATGGCGCCGTCGCGAATCCACGAGCGGGCGTAGGACCGCGTACCCGGCCGCAGCGCAGGGCCGTCGCGGGAGACCAGGATCTGCGCCAGGGCGCTGCGCATGGTGTCGGCGACGGGCTGGGCTTGCGGGGGCAGAGCAAGCTGCAGCACGCCGAGGCGGTCGCGCCACTGAGCGGCGGCAACGGCCAGGCGGGTGTCGAGGGCGGCGGCATCGCCGCCAGACACCCAGCCGAAGCTGCGCGCCTCGCCGGGGGCCAGTTCGGCGTCAAAGCGCATCAGTGCCGAGGGCAGCTGTTCGTTGTCCGTCAGGTGGGTCAGCGGCGGCGCTTGCAGCAAGGACGCGAGGCCGGGGCCGGCGCTCCAAGACGCGGCACGGACTTCGGCGGGCGTCTCGCGCGGCTTGACGTTCAGGCCTGCCGCGGTGAGCTGGCCCTGGCCCCAGGCCAGCGCGGGCAAGGGGCTGATGCCGCCCGGCGTCGACAGGAACTGCTGCGGCGGGTTGACCTGCCAGGGGCGCAGCGCGAGCAGCAGCGAGTAGCGCTGCGGCTTGCTCGTCGGGTTGCGCAGCGTGTAGCGGGCCAGCAGTTGCGGGGCCTTGGCCGGGCCGTCGGCTGCTGCTTCGACACGCAACTCAACCTCCGCGTGCCGCCATTGCACGACGGGCAATGCGTGCTCGACGAGGCCGTGCTCGATGCGCACCTGCGCCCAGGTGACGAGGCGGCCGTCGGCCAGCCGCACGGCCGGCTCGATGCTCGGGCCGCCGCGCGTCAACTCGATGGCGCCGTCTTCGCTGATGAGGCCGGAGCGTTGCGCGCCGCCGTCCACGCCGACGACCGTCCAGTAGTTCTGCTCGCCGATG
>NZ_JBGCUM010000078.1:0-18498 GCF_054177665.1 Roseateles sp. P5_E8
TCCGCCGCGACGAGCGCCCCGACCGGCCGCGCGATGACCGCCAAGGCCGCCCCGGCCCCAGGCCAGCTGGCCCGGGTGGACCTCGTGGCCCCGGCGGCTTCAACCCCGACGGCCCGCCGCAGCGCGCGCAACGGGGCGAACCGGTGCGCCGCAACGAGCACCGCGATGAACGCCCGGCCGACYGCCCGCGCGACGACCGCCCGCCCCGCGTCGACCAACGCCGCGTCGCCAACCGCGGCCCCAACTTCGAGCCGCCGGCCCGCCCGCAGCAGCGCCACAACCCGGCCCGCGAGGTCGCAGCCGAGGACGGCGAGCGCCTGTCCAAGCGCATGGGCGAACTCAAGCTCGCGTCGCGCCGCGAGGCGGACGAGTGGATCGCCGCCGGCTGGGTGCGCGTCAACGGCAAGGTCGCCGTGCTGGGCCAGCGCGTCGGCCCCGACGTGCAGATCGACATCGACCCCGCCGCCCGCAACCAGCAGGCCGGGCTTGTCACGGTGCTGATCCACAAGCCCATCGGCTATGTCTCCGGTCAGGCCGAGGACGGCTACGAGCCGGCGGCCGTGCTCTTCCAGCCCGAGAACCGCTGGGCGGAAGACGCCTCCGGCATCAAACCCAACGCCGGCCACCACCGTAACCTGGCGCCCGCCGGCCGGCTGGACATCGACTCCACCGGCCTGCTCGTGCTGACCCAGGACGGCCGCATCGCCCGCGTGCTGATCGGCGACGACTCCGACGTGGAAAAGGAATACCTCGTGCGCGTCGAGTTCGTCGGCCTGCCCGGCGCCGAACCGGTGCCCGAAGGCACGCTGCCCAATGCGGCGCTGTCGAACAACAAGCTGGCCCTGCTGAACCACGGCCTGGAGCTGGACGGCGAAGAACTCAAGCCCGCCAAGGTCAGCTGGCAGAACGAGCACCAACTGCGCTTTGTGCTGCGCGAGGGCAAGAAACGCCAGATCCGCCGCATGTGCGAGCTGGTCGGGCTGAAGGTCGTGGGCCTGAAGCGCGTGCGCATCGGCCGCATTCCGCTGGGGCATCTGCCCGTCGGCCAGTGGCGCTACCTGGCGCCCTGGGAGAAGTTCTGACCCCGATTTGTTTGGTCGGCCCGACCGGCTGCGGCAAGACGGCAGCGGCGCTCGCCATCGCCGAGGTGCTGCCGGTCGAGATCATCAGCGTCGATTCGGCGCTGGTGTATCGCGGCATGGACATCGGCACCGCCAAGCCGACTGCCGCCGAGCAGGCGGCCGTGCCGCATCACCTGATCGACATCCTCGACCCGACCGAGAGCTACTCCGCCGCCGAGTTCGTGCGCGATGCCAAGCGCCTGGCCGCCGACATCAGCGCGCGCGGCAAGCTGCCGCTGCTGGTGGGCGGCACGATGCTGTACTTCAAGGCGCTGTTTGACGGCCTGTCGACGCTGCCCCAGGCCGACGCCGAACTGCGCGCGGCCATCGACGCCGAGGCGGCCGAGCGCGGCTGGCCGGCGATGCATGCCGAGCTGGCAAGCCTTGACCCCGAGACCGGCGCACGGCTGGCGCCCAACGACAGCCAGCGCATCCAGCGCGCGCTGGAGGTCATCCGCCTGACCGGCCAGCCGCTGAGCGTGCTGCACGCCGCGTCACGCGACGAAGGCGTCAACTGGCCGCTGTTCTCTCTGGAGCCGACCGACCGCGCCTGGCTGCATGCGCGCCTGGCCCAGCGCTTCGAGGTGATGCTGGCGGGTGGCCTCGTCGACGAGGTGAAGGCCCTGCGCGCCCGGGGTGACCTGAGCCTCGCGCTGCCCTCCATGCGCTGCGTCGGCTATCGCCAGACCTGGGAAGCGTTGGACGCCAACGACGTCAAGGATCTGCCCGAACGCGGCATCGCCGCCACCCGCCAGCTCGCCAAGCGCCAAGTCACGTGGCTGCGCAGCATGCCCCAGCGCCGCGTCATTGCCTGCGACGGGCCGCAGCCCATCGCCGAGCTGCTAGCAAGCCTTCAGCGCCTGCTTGCCTGATTTCTCTTGCATCGCTTTCAAACCCTGCTAGAGTGATATCACTTTGATTCACTTTTGAGACAGGTCAAGCCATGGTCAACCACTCCCCTTCGCGCACCGTCGTGACCGAGCGAGCCGCCCGCTCCAGCAATGGTTATCTGATGGCCATGGTGGGCCTGGCGCTGTGTGGCGCAGGTGTCTTCACTCTCACGCGTGGCCTGCCCCTTTATGGCGTTCCCATCGGCCTGGCCGGTCTGTTCGTGCTGATCGGCCTCTACATGCTCAACCCCAACCAGGCCGCCGCGCTGACGCTGTTCGGCGCTTACATCGGCAGCGACCGCGGCGCCGGCCTGCGCTGGGCCAACCCGCTGTCGATCAAGAAGCGCGTCTCGCTGCGCGACCGCAACCTCAACGCACCGGTGCTCAAGGTCAACGACCAGCGCGGCAACCCCATCGAGATCGCCTGCGTCGTCGTCTGGCGGGTGCGCGACACGGCCCAGGCGCTGTTCCAGGTGGACGACTACGAGGCCTATGTGCGCGTGCAGGCCGAGGCCGCCATCCGCCACCTGGCCGCCTGCTACGCCTATGACCACTCGGACGAAGCCGACGAAAGCAGCGTGACGCTGCGCGGCGGCCAGGACGCCGTGGCCCAGGCGCTGCGCGCCGAGTTGCAGGCCCGCTTTGCCGATGCCGGTGTGGACGTGCTGGACGCCAAGATCAGCCACCTGGCCTACGCGCCCGAGATCGCCCAGGTCATGCTGCGCCGCCAGCAGGCCGAGGCCATCATCGGCGCGCGCAGCAAGATCGTGCAGGGCGCGGTGACGATGGTGGAGTCGGCGTTGAAGGGCCTGAGTGAGCGCTCTATCGTCGTGCTGGACGACGAGCGCAAGGCGGCGATGGTGAGCAACCTGCTCGTCGTGCTGTGCTCGGACCGCGAGACGCAGCCGGTGGTCAACACCGGCACGCTGTACACCTGACGTGAGACCGCCCCTCGCCCAGTCTCGCCCCGCTGAACGCGGGCGAGCCCAGTCGGTCCCCCGAGGGGACGGCGATGCACGCCGGATCGACCGGCGCCATCGCCCAGCGGGCCGGCTTGGGAGCGGCCCGGCGCTCGGCCCGAAATGCGCCAGTTTCTTACGCCCCAGGCACCGCGATTGCGGAATGGACAACTGAGATGGCCAGCCCCGACAAGAAAGCCTTCCCGCTGCGCGTCGACCCCGCGCTGTGGGCCGAGGTCGAACGGCTCGCGGCGATGGAGCTGCGCAGCGCCAACGCGCAGGCCGAGCTGCTGCTGCGCGAGGCCCTGAGCCGCCGCGGCATCAAGCTCTCGCCACCCAAGGGCCGTGCGACGGCGGCGCGCAGTGAACAGGAAGCCAAGGAATGAGCCCTTTGATCGCGCGAGGCCTCACCAAGTCATACGGCGATGTCGCGGTGTTTTCGGGCATCGATCTCGAACTCGCACCGGGCGAGATCGTCGCGCTGCTGGGCGAATCGGGCAGCGGCAAGTCCACGCTGCTGAACTGCCTGGCGGGGCTGGACGAGGCCGACGCCGGCTCGATCACGCTGGCCGGGCAGGACCTGCGGCCGCTGGGCGACGAGGCGCGGTCGGCGCTGCGGCGCGAGTCCCTGGGTTTCATCTTCCAGGCCTTTCACCTGCTGCCGCATCTGAGCGTGGCGGACAACGTGGCGCTGCCGTTGCGGCTGCTGGGCCTGCGTGACGAGGGCCGCGTGGCGGAGATGCTGGCGGCCGTGAACCTGGCGGCGCTGGCGGCGCGGATGCCCAGGCAACTGTCCGGGGGGCAGTTGCAGCGGGTGGCGATTGCTCGCGCGTTGGTGCATCGGCCCAAGCTGGTGTTGGCGGATGAGCCGACGGGCAACCTCGATGCAAGGCATGCGGTGGAGGTGCTGGAGTTGCTGCGGCGCTGCACGCATGAGGTTGGCGCGGCGTGTTTGCTGGTGACGCATTCGGAGGTGGCGGCGCAGTCGGCGGATCGGCGGTTGAGGTTGGATGCAACGGGGTTGCATGCTTCGTAAGAGCGGCTTGGCGCCAACGCCCAGCCGGGATTTCGTCCCGGCGGCCGACTCACTTTTTGCGCCGCCAAAAAGTAAGCAAAAAGCTCTCCCCTGCGAAACCGCCCGGCGGAGCCGGGTCCCCTGCGATGCTCGAAGCCCGGGGCCGCACCCAACTCACTTCGCTACGCTCCGTTCAGACAAAGGGGTGCGAAGTCAGCTGTTGATGCTCGCTGCGCTCGCGCCCCGGGCTTGTGCGCTTCTCTGCGGTTTAGAAGGGGAGGCCCCGGAACAGCCGACAGCCAAACCCGGAATTCGGGTGGTGGATGTATTTCTGCATGCCCCCTTTTAGCCCCGCCGAGGAACGGAAGACCCGAAGCCCGCGCGCGCAGCGCGCTTCGTGCTCTGACTCGCGACGCCTGTTTGAGCAGAGCGTAGCGGCGCGAGTTCGGCGCGGGGCTTCGGGTCTGAGTACCGCAGGGGACCCGCAGCGCAGCGAAGGGCGGGGCGGTCAGGGAGGAGCTTTTTGCTTACTTTTTGGCGGCCCAAAAAGTGAGTCGCCTGCGGGGGCGAAATCCCCGCATGGGCCTCGCCACTCACCCAAACTCACCGCGAAGCCCACCCGATGACCCTCTGGCGCCACCTCACCTGGCCCGCCTGGCGCGACCAACCCGGTCGCGTCCTCCTCGCCATCGTCGCGGTGATGCTCGGCGTCGCGCTCGCCTTCGGCGTCCACCTCCTCAACGGCGCCGCGCTGACCGAGTTCGCCCGCGCCGCCCGCAGCGTCAACGGCCAGCCCGACCTCTTGCTGCGTGCCCGCTCCGGCCCGCTGACCGACGCCGACCTGGCCGACCTGCTCAAGCGCCCCGAGGTCGCCGCCGCCAACCCCGTACTGGAAGGCCAGGCCCTGTGGCCCGGGCAAACGAGCCGCGATGGCCGCGGGTTGCTGATCCGCCTCATTGGCATCGACCCCCTCGCCCTGCTGGCCTCCGCCGCCGGCGCCAAGCCACTCGCGCCCGAGCTGATCCCGCAGGTCGACGGCGGCCCCGTCGAACTGCTGGCCAGCCAATCCATCCACCTCAACGCCGCCGCCCGCGCTCACCTGACCCCCGGCCAGACCACGCTCACGCTGCGCATCGCCCCTCCGGGCGGTGGCGAGCCACGCGATGTCGAACTCAACGTCGGCGGCCGCATCTCCGCCGGCAACACGCCGCTGGCTGTGCTGGACATTGCCGACGCGCAACTGCTGCTCGGCCGCCTCGGCTCGCTGGACCGCATCGACGTGCAACTGATCGAAGGCACCAACGCCGCCACCTGGGCCGCCTCCATGCCCGCGCACTGGCGCGCCGCGCCGCCCGACGACGAGGGCGCGCGCCTGTCCGACCTGACACGCGCCTACCGCATCAACCTCGGTCTGCTGGCGCTGATGGCGCTGTTCACCGGCAGCTTCCTCGTCTACGCGGTGCTGTCGCTCGCAACGGCGCAGCGCCTGCCGCAATGGGCGCTGGTGGGCGTGCTCGGCGTGTCGGCCCGCATGCGCTGGCGGCTGATCCTGGCCGAGGGGCTGGTGATTGGCCTGATCGGCACCGCGCTGGGCCTGGCGCTGGGCGTCGGCCTGGCCGCAGGAGCGCTCAAGCTGATGGGCAGCGACCTGGGCCTGCATGCTGCCGGCGGTTCGTCGACCGAGCTGCTGCTGCGCCAGCCCCTGGCTTTGCCCGCCCTCCTCTACGGCCTGCTGGGCCTGGCCGCCGCGCTGGTGGCAGCGCTGGCGCCGGCATTCACGGTGCGCCGCATCGCGCCGGCCCTGGTGCTCAAGGGCCTGGGCTTGGCCGCAGGGCGCACGCTGCCGGCCTGGATGGGCGCCAGCCTGCTGGCGCTGGGCGCGGCGCTGGCCTGGCTGCCGCCCGTATTCAACGACACGCCCATCGCCGCCTACCTGTCCATGCTCTGCCTGCTTCTGGGCGGCCTGGCGCTGGTGCCAGCGCTGGTGCGCGGCATGACAGCTGTGCTCGCCCGCCTACCCGCAGGCCCGCTGCTGCTACTGGCCCGCGAACGCAGCCGCGACCAGGCGACCGAGGCGCGCCGTGCGCTGGCCGGCGTGCTCGTCGCGCTGGCGTTGGCCGTGGCCATGACCGTCATGATCGGCAGCTTCCGCGAATCGCTGCTGCGCTGGCTGGACCACGCCCTGCCCGCCGACCTCTATGTGCGCTCCGCGCTGCGCGGCCCGGACGGCCTGCCCGCGCCACTGCCGCCCGCCTACCTGGCCGCGCTGGAGCGCCTGCCCGGCATCGCCCACAGCGCGCCGCAACGCAGCACACGCGCCCGGCTGGCGCCCGGCGCCGAACCGGTGGCGCTAACGGCGCGGCGCATGGACATCGGCAGCCTGCCCCTGGTAGAGCGCTGGCACGGCACCGCCGAGGCGGGCACGCTGCCCGTGTGGGTCAACGAGGCAGCTCGCGACCAGAACGGGCTCAAGCCCGGCCGTGTCGTCAACGTCGAGCTGGTCGACAGCGGCCGCATGACCCGGCTGCAGGTGCAGGGCGTGTGGCGCGACTACTCGCGCCAGAGCGGCGCGCTGTGGATGGCGCTGGACGACTACCGCCGGGCCAGCGAAGACACGGTGACCACCGAGGCCGCGCTGTGGCTCGCGCCCGGCCAATCACCGGACGTGGCGCGCGCCGCCGTGCGCGCGGCGGCGGCGCGGCCGGACGACATCGACACCGCGGCAGCCGGCGAGCTGCGCACGCTATCGCTGAAGATCTTCGACCGCAGCTTCGCCATCACGCTGTGGCTGCAGGCCGTGGCGCTGGCGGTGGGGCTGTTCGGTGTCATCGCCAGCCAGTCCGCCCAGGCGCTGGCGCGGCGCCGCGAGTTCGGGCTGCTGCGCCACCTGGGCCTGTCGCGCCGCGCGCTGATGCGGCTACTGCTGCTCGAAGCCAGCCTGCAAGGCGGCGCCGGTGCGCTGGCCGGGCTGGCGCTGGGCCTGGGCTTGAGCGCGGTGCTGGTGTTTGTCGTCAACCCGCAGAGCTTTCACTGGAGCATGGAAATGCACCTGCCCGTTGCGCGGCTGGCCGTGCTCGTCGGCCTGGCGTTTGCGGCCGCCGTGGGCGCGTCCCTGCTCGCCGGCCGGCGCGCGCTGGGGCCCGACGCGGTGCGTGCTGTGAGGGAGGACGCATGAAGCGTCGCGCCCTCTTGCTCGCTGCCTTGCCGCTGCAGGTGCGCGCCGCCCTCAATTTCCCGCACGACTTCGGCGCCCACCCGGCCCAGGCCATCGAGTGGTGGTACCTCACCGGCCTGCTCGGCGACCGCGACGGTGCGCCGCCACGCTTCGGCTACCAGCTCACCTTCTTCCGCCTGCCCGGCCCGGCGGCAGCCGACCACCCGAGCGGCCTCGCGGCCAAACAACTGCTGCTGGGCCATGTGGCGCTGTCCGACCTCGGCGCCAGGAAGCAGCGCCACGGCCAGCGCCTGCTGCGCGCCCTGCCCGGCGCCGTGCATGCGACGGTGGGCGACTGCGACCTCAAGCTGCGCGACTGGACGCTCAAGCGCGAAGGCATAGGCGGCTACCGCGCCCGCTTCAGCGGCCCCGGCTTTGCCCTCGAGCTGGAGCTGGCCACGGCGGACCTCCCGCTGCTGCAGGGCGACGGCGGCCTGTCTCGCAAGGGCGCCGACCCCGATCAATTCAGCCACTACTACTCGCGCCCGCAACTGCTGACCCAGGCCGCGCTGACGCTGGATGGCCAGCGCCACAGCCTCGCCGGCCGTGCCTGGCTCGACCATGAATGGAGCGACAGCGTGCTGGGCGATTCGGTCGGCTGGGACTGGCTGGGCATCAACCTGCACGACGGGCGCGCGCTGACGCTCTTCCAGCTGCGCCACAAGGACGGCCGCCGCGACTGGGCCGGCGGCAGCCTGCGCACGCCCGGCCAGCCCGACCGCAGCTTTGCGCCCGGTGAGGTCGAGATGACTGCGACTCGGCATTGGACCAGCCCGGCCACGCGTGCGCGCTACCCGGTCGAGTGGCGACTGAAGAGTCCCGCCGGCGAGATGCTGCTGAGTGCGGCCTTCGACGCGCAAGAGATTGATGCGCGGCACAGCAGCGGCCTCGTCTACTGGGAAGGCGTCGCCCAACTGTTCGACGGCCAAAAGCGGTCCTTGGGTGCCGGCTACCTGGAACTCACCGGCTACGCAGGCCGGCCGCCACTCCTCTGACCCACAATCCGCGGCCCATGGCCTCACATCCCGCCCGCCAGCCCACACGCCCCACCTTCGGCTGGGACAACCTCAGCGGCGCCCGCGCCGCCGGCCTGCCCGCCGTCGACGATCTGCCCCACCAGCGGCTGCTCACCAGCGGCCGCGCGGCGCTGTTCGCGGCGATAAAGGCGCTGGGCGTTCAGGCGGGGGACGCCGTGCTGGCACCCAGCTACCACTGCCCCACGCTGGTGGCGCCGCTGCGCGCGGCCGGCGCCGTCGTCCAGTTCTATCCGCTTGGGCCCGACGGCCTGCCGGCGCTGGATGCGATCACGCCGCCCCCCGGGACGCGCGCCCTCGTCGTGGCCCAGCTGTTCGGCCTGCCGCGCTCGCTCGCCGCCGTGCGCGCCTGGTGCGACACGCGCGGCATTGCGCTGGTTGAGGACTGCGCCCACAGCTTCTTCGGCCAGGCTGGCGAGCGGGCCGTGGGCCGCTGGGGCGACCTGGCGACGGCCAGCGTGTCCAAGTTCTTCCCCGTTTCCGAAGGCGGGCTGCTGGCTTCGGCCCAGCCCCTGCCCGCACAGGCGCTGCATCCAGCCGGCGCCAAGCAGCAGGTCAAGGCCTGGGTCGACCTGCTGGAGCGCGGCAGCGAGCAGGGTCGGTTGACCGGCCTGAACACGGCGCTGGGCACCCTCTTCCGCCTGAAGAACGGCCCGCCGCGTGCGGCATCGGCCGGCACGCCGCGCGAGATGGACGAGGCTGAAATGATGGCCGACTGCGACCTTGCCCGCAGCGAACAGGCACCTCCTGCGTTGACGCACAGCCTCTTCGGCCTGCCGCGCCAGCGCATCGTCGCCCGCCGCCGCGCCCACTACGAAGCGCTGAATCGCCTCACCCAGAACCTGCCCGGCGCCCGGCCTCTTTTCGGCGCACTCCCCGCCCAGACCGCGCCTTATGTGATGCCGCTGTGGGTCGACGACGCCGAGCAGGCCGACACCGCTTACGCCGCCCTGCGCGCCGCCGGCTGCGCCGTGTTCCGCTGGGACCGCGTCTGGCCCGGCGTGCCTGACTTCCACGACGACCACGGTGCCCGCTGGCGCCGCCAGGTGCTGCAACTGCTTTGCCACCAGGACTTGCGAGAGCCCCTGCTCGCCCACACCTGCGACGTGCTGACCAAGAAGCTGTGAGCAAGCCCCACACGCCCGCTCATCCCGCCGCAACGCCGCCACTCGGCGTTGCAAATGCTCGCCGTAGCCCCAACTACGGCTCCGCTTTGCGCCTTGATTGGCGACGCCACGACGGTCTGCTCGACCGCGCCGGGCTCACTCACAGCTTCTGAACACATGAGTTCCACGACCGACCGCCCAGCATCAAAACAGGCCCGCTCCCTCAGCGGCCTCGCGCCCTTCCTGCGCCCCTACCGTGGCCGCATCGCGCTGGCGCTGGTGCTGCTGGTGCTGGCCGCGCTGGCCACGCTGGCCTTTCCCATCGCGCTGCGCGGCCTCATCGACGCCGGCTTCGGTGCCGCCAACCCCGGCGAGCGGTTGATGGCGCTGCGCGAGCATTTCCTGGCCATGTTCGGCGTCGGCGTGGCGCTGGGCCTGTTCTCGGCCTCGCGCTTCTACATGGTCAGCTGGCTGGGCGAGCGCGTCACGGCCGACCTGCGCAACGCCGTCTATACCCATGTGCTGCGCCAGAGCCCCGAATTCTTCGAGACCACGCAAACCGGCGAGGTGCTGAGCCGCATCACGACCGACACGACGGTCGTGCAGACGGTGGTGGGCTCCAGCCTGTCCATGGGCCTGCGCAACACGGTCATGGGTATCGGCGCGCTGGCGATGCTGGTCATCACCAACCCCTATGTGATGGGCCAGGTGCTGGGCATCCTCGTGCTCATCGTGGCGCCGGCGCTGTACTTCGGCCGGCGCGTGCGCAAGCTGTCGCGCGCCAGCCAGGACCGCGTGGCCGACACGTCGGCCATCGCCGCCGAGGTGCTGAACGCCGTCACCGTCGTCCAGAGCTACACGCAGGAGGCGGCGGAGGCCAGGCGCTTCTCGGCCGCCAGCGAGGCCGCCTTCGACACGGCACGCAAGCGCACGCGCATCCGCAGCTTCATGGTGGCCTTCATCATCACGGCCGTCTTCGGCGCGATGCTGTGGGGCCTGTATCAAGGCACGCAGGCCGTCATCGCCGGCAAGATCACGGCCGGCCACCTCGGGCAGACCGTGGTCTACGTGACCTTGCTGGTCAGCAGCGTGGCGGTGCTGGCCGAGGTCTGGGGCGACGTGCTGCGCGCGGCCGGTGCCACGGAGCGCCTCATCGAGCTGATGGAGGCGCGCTCGCCGGTGGCGGACCCCGCCAAGCCGCTGTCACTGCCCGTCACTTCGGGCGGCAGCCAGGTCGAGTTCGAGAACATCCTCTTCCACTACCCCTCGCGCCCGCTGACCGCGGCTTTGGACGGCGTGCAGCTGACCATCGCTCCCGGCGAGACCGTCGCGCTCGTCGGCCCCAGCGGGGCGGGCAAGACGACGATGTTCCAGATGCTGCTGCGCTTCTACGACCCGCAGTCCGGCACCATCCGGCTCAACGGCGTGCCCACGCAAAGCCTCAGCCTGGCCGACCTGCGCGCCAACATCGGCCTGGTGCCGCAAGACAGCGTCATCTTCTCCACCAGCGCGCTCGAGAACATTCGCTACGGCCGGCCGAGTGCGAGCGACGACGAGGTCATCGCCGCGGCCAAGGCTGCCTTCGCCGATGACTTCATCCGCGCGCTACCCGAGGGCTATGCCAGCTTCCTGGGCGAGCGCGGCGTGCGCCTGTCCGGCGGCCAGCGCCAGCGCATCAGCATCGCCCGCGCCATGCTGAAGAACCCGCCGCTGCTGCTGCTGGACGAAGCCACCAGCGCGCTGGATGCCGAGAGCGAACGCGTCGTGCAGGCCGCGCTGGAAGCGGCCATGCAGCACCGCACCACGCTGGTCATCGCCCACCGGCTGGCCACCATCCAGAAGGCCGACCGCATCGTCGTGCTGGATGCGGGGCGCATCGTCGACATCGGCCGGCATGACGAGCTGGTGGCGCGGGGCGGGCTGTATGCGAAGTTGGCCGCAATGCAGTTTGGCTTGGTGGCTGGCGCGGACGCTGCCGCCTCCGCATGAAAAAACTTGCCCTTGCCCTGGTCACCGCCATGCTGCCCATCGCCACCTTCGCCGAAACCCTGATCTATGTCGGCACCAACACCGGCGGTGAGAGCAAAGGCATCTACGTCGCCACTCTCGACGAGACGACCGGCGCGCTCTCGTCGCCACGGCTGGCTGCCGCCATCGGCAGCCCGGGCTTCCTGGCCATGCATCCGAGCAGGCCGCTCGTCTACTCGGTGGCCTCCAACCGGGCCGCAGACGGCGCCTGGAAGGATGAGGTCGCCGCTTTTGCCGTGCAGCAAGACGGCAGCCTGGCCCTGCTCAATACCCGACCCTCGGGCGGCTACGGCCCCTGCCATGTCTCCGTGGACGCCAGCGGGCGCATGCTGCTGCTGGCCAACTACAGCGGCGGCAACGTCGTCTCCTACTTGATCGGTGACGACGGCAGCCTGGGGCCGACGGCCTCCACGGCCCAGCACGAGGGTTCCAGCGTCAACCCGCAGCGCCAGAAGGAGCCGCACCCGCACGGCATCTACCCCGACCCGACCCGGACCCGCGCCTACGTGCCCGACCTGGGGTTGGACAAGGTCATGATCTACCGATTGGACGCGGCCAGCGGCCGGCTCTCGCCCAACGTGCCCGCGTACGCCACTGCCGAGCCCGGCGGCGGCCCGCGCCACCTCGCCTTCCACCCGAACGGCCGCTACGCCTACGTCAACCTGGAGCTGACGTCCCGCGTCGCCGCCTATCGGGTGGACGCGGCCAATGGCGCGCTGGAAGGCTTTCAGGTGGTCTCCAGCCTGCCGCCCGGCACCCGGGCCGAAGGCAACAGCACCGCCGAGACGCTGGTTCACCCCAGCGGCCGGTTTCTCTACGTGTCCAACCGGGGGCACGACAGCATCGCGGTGTTCGCCATCGACCCGCAGGACGGCTCGCTGCGCTTCTTGGAGACGACCAGCACCGGCGGGCGCTCGCCCCGCAGTTTTGGCATCGTCCCCGGCGGGCGCTTTCTGGTGGCGGCCAATCAGAACAGCGGCAATGTCACCGTCTTTCGCATCGACCCCGAGCGCGGCACGCTGTCACGCGCCGCAGGCGAGGCGGCGGTTGATCGGCCGACCTACGTGCGGTTCCTGAGGCGCTAGGACGCCGCCCCGACAGCCTCCTAGCGCCGCCCCCGCCAAACGCTGGGCGACTGCCCCGTCAGCCGCTGGAAGAAGCGCGTGAAATAGGCCGCGTCCGCAAAGCCCAGGCCGTCGGCGATCTGGCGCACCTGCAGCGTCGTGTAGCCCAGCTCGCGCTTGGCCTCCAGCAGCAGGCGCTGGTGCAGCACGTCCAGCGCCGAGCAGTGCAGGTGTTGGCGGCACAGGCGGTTCAACTGCGTCGTCGTGATGCCCAGCGGCGCGGCCAGCGTGTCAAGCGTGGGGTGGCTGCGGTAGTGGCGCTCGACCTGCTCGCGGTAGCGGGCCAGGTGTTGCATGGCCCGGCCTTCGGGCTCCGCCGATTCAGCGGCTTGCGCAGCCAGCGGCGGCAGGCGGGCCACCAGCGCGGCGGCCATCAGCACGGCCCCATCCAGCACCTGGGCCCGCCAGGGCGAGTTGCCGGCGTAGTCGTCGCGCAGCGCGCGGGCAATCGACAGCAGGGTCTGGCCTTGCGGCGAATCACCATCGAGCGCGGCGGCACGCGAGGCAGCCAGGCCCGCCCACAGTCCGCGTGAGCTGCCGATCAGGCTCCTGACCCGCGCCTGGTCCAGCGTGATGACATGGCCTTGCGTCTCCGGCGAGAACGCAAAGCCATGCACCACCAGCATGGGCACCCAGACGACGGCCGGTGCCTGCAAGGCCAGCAACTGCCCGTCGATCTGCACGCGGGCCTCGCCGGACTCGATCAGCAGCAGCTGCACCAGCGTTGCATGCCGGTGCGGCTGGATTTCCCAATTGTGCAAGCGGCTGCGATCGGCGATGGACTCCATGTGCAGCCCGTCCAGCGCCGCATCCCGCCCCATCTCGCCATACAGCTCGTACAGCGGTGGTGACGAAGCGGCTTGAGTCCTGGGCATAGGTTCGGATTGTGCAAGCACGGGTTCCTGGCGTCCATTGCCCGCGCCACCCCACCGGCCTACGCTTGCCGGCATAGAACAAGCTCGGAGCGAGACATGAAAACAATGCGCACGCAGGTGCTCATCGTCGGCGCGGGGCCCTCGGGTTTGCTGCTGGGCCAGTTGCTGCACAAGGCCGGCGTGGCCAACCTGATCGTCGAGCGCCAGACCGGCGACTACGTGCTGGGCCGCATCCGCGCCGGCGTGCTGGAGCAGACGACCGTCGACCTGTTGAACGAGGCCGGCGTCGGCGCGCGCATGCAGGCCGAAGGGCTGGTGCACCACGGCTTCGAGCTGATGTTCGACGGCCAGCGCCATCACATCGACCTGAGCCGGCTGACGGGCGGCAAGTCGGTCATGGTCTATGGCCAGACCGAGGTGACGCGCGACCTGATGGCCGCCCGCGCGGCGGCAGGCGAAGAGACGCTGTATTCAGCGGCAGCCGTGGAGTTGTTCGGCTTCGACGGCGACCGGCCCGGCGCGCGCTGCACGGTCAACGGCGAGCGCATCGAGATCCTGTGCGACTACATCGCCGGCTGCGACGGCTATCACGGCGTCAGCCGCGCCAGCGTGCCGGCGGAGGCCATGCGCACGCACGAGAAGGTCTATCCCTTCGGCTGGCTGGGCCTGCTGAGCGACACGCCGCCGGTGTCCCACGAGCTGATCTACGGCCGCCACGAGCGCGGTTTCACGCTGTGCAGCATGCGCTCGGCCACGCGCAGCCGCTACTACCTGCAGGTGCCGCTGACCGACCAGGCCGGCGAGTGGAGCGACGAGCGCTTCTGGAGCGAGCTGCGCCTGCGCATGGACCCGGCCGCCGCCGAGGCACTGGTCACCGGCCCGTCGCTGGAGAAAAGCATCGCGCCACTGCGCAGCTTTGTCGCCGAGCCCATGCGCTTCGGCCGGCTGTTCCTGGCCGGCGACGCGGCCCACATCGTGCCGCCCACGGGCGCCAAGGGGCTGAACTTGGCGGCGTCCGACGTGCGCTATCTGTCCCAGGCGCTGATCGAGCATTACCGCGAGCAGAGCCAGGCCGGCATCGCGCACTACTCGGCGCGTTGCCTGTCCCGCATCTGGAAGGCCGAGCGCTTCTCGTGGTGGTTCACCAGCCTGATGCACACGCTACCGAACGAGCCCGAGATCGACGCCAAGCTGCACCGCGCCGAGCTGGAATACCTGGTTACCTCGGACAACGCTAAGGCGGCGATGGCGGAGAACTATGTCGGCCTGCCCTGGTGAACCACGCATGCCAAGCCGACATAGCAGCTAGCCTGAGCCAGGCCTAGCGCAGTCGCGCGCGCCTGACAAGAATCCGCTCCCAGCGCGGCACCTCGCATCGCATGCCAAGGATTGACGTGGAATTCACCAAGACCCCAGGCTGGCTGGACTGGTACTCCAGCCCCAGCACGCCCCGCTTCCAGCCCCCGCCCGGTGCGGTGGACGCGCACTGCCATGTGTTCGGCCCCGGCGCGCAGTTCCCGTTCGCGCCGGAGCGCAAGTACACGCCCTGCGACGCCAGCAAGGCCCAGCTCTTTGCGCTGCGCGACCACCTCGGCTTCGCGCGCAACGTCATCGTTCAGGCCACCTGCCACGGCGCCGACAACAGCGCGCTGCTGGACGCGCTGCAAAGCTCGGGCGGCAAGGCGCGCGGCGTCGTCACCGTGCGGCGCGGCATCAGCGACGAAGAGCTGTGGCGCATGCACGAGGCCGGCGTGCGCGGCGTGCGCTTCAACTTCGTCAAGCGGCTGGTGGACTTCACGCCCAGGGACGAGTTGCAGGAGATCGCCGCGCGCATCGCCCGCCTGGGCTGGCATGTCGTCATCTACTTCGAGGCGGCCGACCTGCCCGAACTGTGGGACTTCTTCACCGCCCTGCCCACCACCGTCGTCGTCGACCACATGGGCCGGCCGGACGTCAGCAAACCGGTCGACGGCCCCGAGTTCGAGCTCTTCCTGAAGTTCATGCGCGAGAACGCCAACGTGTGGAGCAAGCTCAGCTGCCCCGAGCGCCTGTCCGTCACCGGCCCGCGTGCTCTCGAAGGCGAGCAGGCGGCTTATCGTGACGTCGTGCCCTTCGCCCGCCACGTCATGGTCGAGTTCCCCGACCGCGTGCTGTGGGGCACCGACTGGCCCCACCCCAACCTCAAGGACCACATGCCCGACGACGGCCTGCTGGTGGACTTCATCCCGCACATCGCCCCGACGCCCGAGCTGCAACGCCGGCTGCTCGTGGACAACCCGATGCGCCTGTATTGGCCCGAACTGGCCTAGGAGCAGCAATGCCTCTCGACAAGTCCTATACCGACATCCCCGGCACCACCATCTTCGACGCCGAGCAGTCCCGCAAGGGTTACTGGCTGAACCAGTTCTGCATGTCGCTGATGAAGGCCGACAACCGCGCGCGCTTCAAGGCCGACGAGCGCGCCTATCTCGACGAATGGGCGATGACGGACGCGCAGAAGGACGCCGTGCTGGCGCGCGACCTGAACGAATGCATACGCCTGGGCGGCAACATCTATTTCCTGGCCAAGATAGGCGCCACCGACGGCCGCAGCTTCCAGCAGATGGCCGGCAGCATGACCGGCATGACCGAGGCCGAGTACCGCGACATGATGATCTCCGGGGGCCGCTCCATCGAGGGCAACCGCCGCGTCGGTGAAGACGGCGACGCCCAGGCCCATCGGCAACCCCAGGGCAAGGCAGGGAACAAGTAACCGTGGCTCGCATCACCGCATCCGTCTACACCTCGCATGTGCCCGCCATCGGCGCCGCACTCGATCTCGGCAAGACCGCCGAGCCCTACTGGCAACCCGTCTTCGCCGGCTACGAGCCGTCCAAGCGCTGGCTGGCCCAGAACCGGCCTGACGTCGTCTTCCTCGTCTACAACGACCACGCCACGGCCTTCAGCCTCGACCTGATCCCCACCTTCGCCATCGGCACGGCCGCCCGCTTTGAGCCCGCCGACGAGGGCTGGGGCCCGCGCCCGGTGCCGCCCGTCATCGGCCACCCGGAGCTGGCCGCCCACATAGCGCACAGCGTCATCCAGGACGACTTCGACCTGACCATCGCCAACAAGATGGACGTGGACCACGGCCTCACCGTGCCGCTGTCGCTGATGTGCGGCCAGCCCGATCCCGTCCAGGGCGCCTGGCCCTGCGCCGTCATCCCGTTTGCGGTCAACGTCGTGCACTACCCGGTGCCGTCAGGGCGGCGCTGCTTCATGCTGGGCCAGGCCATACGCCGCGCGGTCGAGTCGTTCGGGCCGGACCTGAACGTGCAGATCTGGGGCACCGGGGGCATGAGCCACCAGCTGCAAGGCCCGCGCGCCGGCCTCATCAACCGCGAATGGGACAACCGCTTCCTGGACCGGCTGATCGCCGAGCCCGACGCCTTGTCGCGCCTGCCGCATGACGACTATGTGCGCGAAGCTGGCTCGGAAGGCATAGAGCTGGTCATGTGGCTGATCGCGCGTGGTGCGATGGCCGACATCAATGGCGGCCCGGCCCCGCGCGTCGCGCATCGCTTCTATCACGTGCCTGCGTCGAACACGGCGGTGGGCCATCTGATTCTCGAGAACTTGCGGGACTGACCGCCCGAGCGCAGCGAGTAGCTCTGTCCCCAACACTTCAGGAACAACACATGAGCAAGACCATTCGCGTCGCACTGGCCGGCGCAGGCGCCTTCGGCATCAAGCACCTCGATGGCATCAAGAACATCGACGGCGTCGAAGTCGTCTCGCTGATCAGCCGCGACCTGGACAAGACCCGTGAGGTCGCCGGCAAGTACGGCATCCAGCACGTCACCACCGACCTGGCCGACAGCCTGGCCCTGCCCGAGGTCGACGCCGTCATCCTGTGCACGCCTACGCAGATGCACGCCAGCCAGACGCTGGCCTGCCTGAAGGCCGGCAAGCATGTGCAGGTGGAGATTCCGCTGTGCGACGTGCTGGCCGACGGCGAGGAGGTCGTGCAGGTCGCGCAGGCCAGCGGGCTCGTGGCCATGTGCGGCCACACGCGGCGCTTCAATCCCAGCCACCAGTGGGTCAACAAGCGCATCACTGCGGGCGAGTTCAAGGTCCAGCAGATGGACGTGCAGACCTATTTCTTCCGCCGCAGCAACATGAACGCGCTGGGCCAGCCGCGCAGCTGGACCGACCACCTGCTGTGGCACCACGCCGCACACACGGTGGACCTGTTCGCCTGGCAGGCGCAGAGCCCCGTTGTGCAGGCCCACGCGCTGCAAGGCCCCATCCACACGACGCTGGGCATTGCGATGGACATGAGCATCCAGCTCAAGGCGGCCAATGGCGCCATCTGCACGCTGAGCCTGTCCTTCAACAACGACGGCCCGCTGGGGACGTTCTTCCGCTACATCGGCAACACCGGCACCTATCTGGCGCGCTACGACGACCTGTTCGACGGCAAGGAGGCCAAGATCGACGTGTCGGCGGTGGACGTGTCCATGAACGGCATCGAGCTGCAGGACCGCGAGTTCTTCGCCGCCATCCGCGAGGGCCGCGAGCCCAACAGCAGCGTCGCCCAGGTGCTGCCCTGCTACCGCGTGCTGCACCAGCTCGAACAGCAACTGAACACTGGCGCATGAAGACCCGTCGCATCGGTCCCTTCGAAGTCTCGGCCGTCGGCCTGGGATGCATGAACCTGAGCCATGCCTACGGCACACCGCCTTCGCGCCAGGTGGCGGCGGCGGTGCTGAACGGCGCGCTGGACGGCGGCATCACGCTGTTCGACACGGCGGCGCTGTACGGCTTTGGCGCCAATGAGTCGCTGGTCGGCGACGTGCTGTCGCACCACCGCGAGCGCTTCGTGCTGACGAGCAAATGCGGCATGCACGGCGTCGACGGCCAGCGCGTCATCGACGGCCGTCCCGAGACCCTCCGTGCCAGCTGCGAGGCCAGCCTGAAGCGGCTGCGCACCGACGTCATCGACCTGCTCTACCTGCACCGGCTGGATGCCAAGGTGCCGGTGGAAGACAGCGTGGGCGCGATGGCCGAGCTGGTGCAGGCCGGCAAGGTGCGCGCGCTGGGCCTGTCCGAAGTCTCGGCCGCAACGCTCAAGCGAGCGCATGCGGTGCACC
>NZ_JBGCUM010000079.1:0-17737 GCF_054177665.1 Roseateles sp. P5_E8
CTACCCCACCTTGCGGATGCATGCTCATGATTGGCAACTGTTCGGGCTACACGGTTGGACAAGACGGGTGGCTGCGTTGACCATAGGCTCGGGGACGAACTTCAAGCTCCGGGGGACAACAGGTTTAGCGCAGCTACCGCGACACGGAAGGCATTCAGCGCGTGCCGCTAAATGCTTGATTGGAAAGATACAAGGGGACGGCGATGCTCGCGGGGCGTGCCCCGCTCGCACATCGCCAGACGGGCCGGCTTGGGAGCGGCCCGGCGCTCGGCCCGCAGAAAGCCCTACGTCTTGCCTCGTTTCTTTGTCGACACCCCGCTGACTCAGCCTGGCGAGCTTGTGCTTTCGCCTGGTGCTGCCCGTCACGTACAGGTGCTACGCCTTCAACCGGGTGACGCGCTGACGCTGTTCGACGGCAGCGGCCCGGAATGGCGGGCCGAGGTCACAGCGATGGGGCGCAGCGAGGTGCGCGTGAGCCTGCTCGCGCCAGACCAGCCGCAGCGCGAACTCGCCCGTGCGGTGACGCTGGCCGTCGTCATGCCGGCCAACGACCGCATGGACTTTCTCGTCGAGAAGGCGACCGAACTGGGCGCCGCCGCGCTGCTGCCGCTCGTCTCTGAACGCTCGGTGCTGCGCCTGAGCGGTGAACGCGCCGACAAGAAGCGCGCCCATTGGCAGGGCGTGGCCATTGCCGCCGCCGAGCAGAGTGGGCGCACGGTGCCGACGCGCATCGAGCCCGTGCTGCCGCTGGCCGCCTGGCTGGCCGCGTTGCCCGCACCGGCCGACGACGAATGGCGCGGCCTGCTGAGCCCGCGTGCGGCGCAGCCGTTGGCAGCGTTCCCGCAGCAGCGGGCACTGTTCCTCAGCGGCCCCGAGGGCGGCCTCAGCGACGCCGAAGAAGACGCAGCGCGCGCATTGGGCTTCGCCGCGATCTCGCTCGGCCCCCGCATCCTGCGCGCCGACACCGCGCCGCTGGCGGTTCTCTCCTGGCTCGCCTTGTCGTGAACCGAAAGCTCGCGCTGCTCGTTCTGGCTCAGGGCTTCTTCCTCACCAACAACATCTGCCTCATCGCCATCAACGGCCTCGTCGGCTTGGCGCTGGCGCCCGTGCCGTGGATGGCGACGCTGCCCATCTGCGCCTACGTGACCGGCGGTGCGCTGACGGCGCGCATGGTGGGCCGGCACCAGCTGCGCTTCGGCCGGCGACGCGGCTTCCAGATCGGCCTGGTGGTGGCCATCGTCAGCTCCGCGATGGCACTTTGGAGCGTGCTGCACCAGCAGTTCTGGGGCGTTGTCGTGGCGACGCTGGTGGGCGGCTACTACAGCGCCAACGCGGCGCTCTACCGCTTTGCCGCGACCGAGCTCGTTGCGCCGGACAAGCGCGAGGCGGCCATCTCCTGGGTGTTGGGTGGTGGTTGCCTGGGCGCCTTCATCGGCCCGCTGCTGGCGCGTGAGAGCCAGAACCTGCTGGTGGCGCCGTTCGCCGGGGCCTATCTGCTGCTGATAGGTGTTGCGCTGGTGGGCCTGGTGCTGATCTCGCTGATCGACTTCCCGCCGCTGGCCAGGCCCAAGCCCGGCGCCGGCGGTCGCTCGGGCGCGGAGTTGATGCGCCAGCCGGTCTTCATCGTTGCGATGGCCGCGAGTGCGCTCGGTTACGGCGTCATGAGCCTACTGATGGCGGCCACGCCCATCGCCATGGGCCAGTGCGGCCTGTCCTTCGGCGACGCCGGCCGGGTGCTGCAGTGGCATGTGCTGGGCATGTACGTGCCGAGTTTCTTTACCGGGCCGCTGATACGCAAGGTCGGCGTGCTGCCGGTCATGGCGACGGGCGTCCTGCTCAACCTGGGCTGCGTCGCGTTCGCGCTGTCGGGGCAGGACCTGGATCACTTCCTCGGCGCGCTGCTGCTGCTGGGCATAGGCTGGAACTTCCTCTACATCGGCGGCACGACGCTGTTCACACAGGCCTACCGCCCCGAGGAGAAGACGCGTGCGCAGGGGCTGATGGACACCGGCGTCTACGCGACGATGTCGCTGACGGCGTTCTCATCTGGTGCGCTGGTCACGACCGGCGGCTGGCAGTGGATGAACTGGGCCAGCCTCGTGCCCATCGCGCTGTGCGCAGCGGCGCTAGGCTGGCTGAAGCTGCGTCAGCGCCCGTCGTCGACCTGAGCGTCTGCGGCCGGCTTGCGTGCCGAACCCTTGATGAGGTCGAAGCGGAACAGCCGGCACTCGATGGGGCCATTCCACATCGGCACGCGGCGCGCTTCCTTCAGCCGCATCTTGCTGGGCAGCTTCATGTCGGGACTGAGCATCCAGGCCGTCCAGCCGGCGGGGTTCTCGGTGTACTGGCGCTTCCAGTGTGCGGCCAGGCGGGGGAAGAAGTCGTCACCGGCGTCCAGCTCCTCGGAGCCGCGTGCGTCCCGCGACATGGCCGCCTTGCCGCGCACCTCGATGCGCTCGCCGTAGGGTGGGTTCATGACGATGCTGCCGGCCATGCCCTCGGGCAGCACGGGCGCGGGCCGCTCCAGCGCGTCGCCGCCGTTGAACTGGATGTACTGGGCCACGCCGGCGCGCTCGGCATTGCGGCGCGCGAAGTCGACCATGCGGAAGGCGACGTCGCTGGCGTAGATGGGCACCTTGGGGGCGTGCACGCGGGCGCGGGCGGCTTGCGCCATCTCGCCCCAGGTGGCCTTGAGGGCCGGCGTGGAGAACGGGATCTGGCGCTCGAAGGCAAAGCGGCGCAGCAGGCCGGGGGCCGAGTCGCAGGCGATCAGCGCGGCCTCGATGGGGATGGTGCCGGAGCCGCAGCAGGGGTCGTGCAGCGCGCTCTCGCCGCGCCAGCCGGCGGCGGCGAGCATGGCGGCGGCGAGCGTCTCCTTCAGCGGTGCGTCGCCCTTGTCGACGCGCCAGCCGCGCTTGAACAGCGGCTCGCCGGAGGTGTCGACATAGATCGCCGCGCGCTCCGGGCCGACGTGCAGCAGCACGGGCAGGTCGGGCGAATGCGTGTCCACGCTGGGGCGCTCGCCGGTGTGCTCGCGCAGTTGGTCGCAGATCGCGTCCTTGATGCGCAGCGTCGTGAAGTTCAGGCTCTTCAGCGGCGAGCGCTGCGCGATGGTGTCCACGCGGATGGTCTCGCGCGGCGTGATCCAGTCGCGCCAGTCGACGCGGCGGGCCAGCGTGTAGAGGTCTTCCTCGTGGCGGTAGGGGCCTTCGATCAGCTCGACCAGCACGCGCTGAGCGAGGCGGCTTTCGAGGTTGATGCGCAGCACGTCCTCGGCCGTGCCGATCAGGCCGCAGCCACCGCGCAGCGGCTCCACCTTGCTGCGCACACCGGGCGGCAGGAAGCGTTTGAGTTCCTCCTCCAGCAGGGGCTCGACGCCACCGGCGCAGGAAACGAAGAGGGAAAGTTTGTTGGGCAGGCTCACCGCGCGATTGTCGCTGGCCATAAACTGGACAGCGTTATCCCAACACTCAATGCGAGCCATGAAGCGAATCGTCCTGACCCTGGCCTTCCTGTTCAGCGCGCTTCAGGCGCAGGCGGCCGACCCGGTGCCGGCCTACCCTGCGCACACCATCCCCAACACGCTGCTGCGCGCCCTGCCCAAGAACGCCGATGGCCGCACGTATCAGCTGCACATTCATCTGCCGGCGTCATTTGCGAAGGAGCCCAAGCGCCGCTACCCGGTGCTCTACGTGACCGATGGTTACTGGGACTTCGCCACCATCGTGGCCTCGTACAACAACCTGAATTACGACAAGGTCGTGCCCGACTTCATCACGGTGGGCCTGGGCTATGCCGGCGACAACCTCGACTACGGCGAAATGCGCGGCTGGGAGCTGTCGCCGGTGCGTATGAACCCCCTGTCTTCCAGCAGCGGCAACGCTGACAAGTTCATCGCCTCGCTGGAGAAGGACATCTTCCCGCTGCTGGAGCGCGAGTACCGCGCCGACCCGGCCCAGCGCTACCTGGCCGGCAGCTCGCTCGGCGGGCTGTTCACGCTGCATGCGATGTATGCCAAGCCCGATCTCTTCAAGGGCTATATCGCCGCCAGCCCGGCCGTCGTCGCCGGCAACGACTGGATCATCGGCCAGGCCAAGGCCTATGCCGCGACGGGCAAGCCCATCAAGGCGCGGCTGTATGTCACCGGCGCCGAGAACGAATGGCCCGGGTTCCTCGCCGGCATCAAGCGCTACCAGGCGCTGCTGCCGGAGTTGAAGCACCCCGAGCTGGTCTATCAAAACCGCACCATCGATGGCGAGCGGCATGGGGGCACCAAGGCCGAGAGCTACACGCGCGGCATGCGCTTTGTGTTCGAGCCGCTGGCGCCGGAGACGGGGAAGTCGAAAGACTGACGTGAAGCAGTTCGCCCTCGCGCTGGCCCTCCTGTCCAGCGCGCCGCAAGTGCTGGCGGACCCGGCGCCCGGCTATCCGCCGCATGTCGTCCCGAACACGCAGCTGCGTGTGCTGCCGCCGACGGCGGATGGCCGGAGCTACCAGCTGCACATCCACCTGCCCGCGTCCTTCGCCAAGGAGCCCGCGCGGCGCTACCCAGTGCTCTACGTCACCGACGCCTACTGGGACTTCACGACCCACATCAACGCCTACAACAGCAAGGTCGCTGATCGCGTCGTGCCCGAGTTCATCATCGTGGGCCTGGGCTATGCGGGCCAGAACCTCGACTACGGCCAGCTGCGCATCGGCGACTTGTCGCCGGTAAAGCTCCCGCAGCCGGGCGACTCCGGCCACGCCGACAAGTTCCTGGCCACGCTGGAGCGCGACATCATCCCGCTGGTGGAGCGCGACTACCGCGGCGACCCGGCCCACCGCATGCTGGCCGGCAGCTCGCTCGGCGGTCTGTTCACGCTGTACGCGATGTACACGCGGCCGACGCTGTTCGAGGGCTATGTCGCGGCCAGCCCGGCGGTGAACGTCGACAACGACTGGCTCATTGGCCTCGCCAAGGCCTATGCCGCAACGGGCAAGCCCATCAAGGCACGTCTCTATGTGACCGGCGCCGAGTGGGAGTGGCCCGCCTACCTGGCCGGCATCAAGCGCTATCAGGCCCTGCTGCCCGAGTTGAAGCATCCCGGCCTGGTGTTCCAGAACCGCATCATCGACGGCGAGCGCCACGGCGGCACGAAGCCGGAAAGCTATGCGCGCGGCATGCGCTTCGTGTTCGAGCCGCTGGCGCCGGAGACGGGGCCATCCAAGGATTGAGGCCGGGCTACGGGTGTCAATTCAGCTTGGAGATGCTGCCACGTGCAGCACCAGGGAGGGGGCAGCCGCCTTTGAGGTCGATGGCTCGCGACTGCACCTCGTTTTCGTTCGACGTCGCGGTGGTGGCTTCAATCTGGAGAAGCCGCGCATCTTCCAGGCTGAACAGAAATGAAATGCCAACGGGCGCTGGCAGCCTCGGTGACTGAGCCGGCGTCTTGAACCGAATCGAGACGTAGTGGGGCAGCGTGCTCCGCTCGTGATACCAAGAGCCCGATAGCGAGACCGTCTTCCATGAGTCTGCGGGCAGGGTTTGGAGCACACAGCGTTCAATGACGGTCTGCTTCCCGCCGGAGATGAAGGTCACTTTCGTCGGCCTGCCGGACTCTTTGTCCGCGAACTCCATCTTCAAGCGCGTCAACGTGTACTGCGACGGAAGTTCCGGAATGCTGCCGTCAGAAGCCAGCGAGAGAATCCTGTCCTGGTGAGCGTTCGTCTGACTGCTCAGCATGCAGAACACCAGCAAGGCGAGGGTTTGGCTGAATCGCATGAGAGTGCCTACAGCGCCTTCCTCAAATTCGCCGGCGCGATCTTCATTCCTTCGCGGTATTTGGCCACCGTGCGCCGCGCGCACTGGATGCCTTGCTCTTCCAGCATCGCCGCGAGCGCGCTGTCGGACAGCGGCTTCTTGATGTCCTCGGCCGCGACGAACTGCTTGATGAGCGCGCGCACCGCCGTGCTGGACGCCTCGCCGCCGGCTTCCGTCGACAGCCCCGAGCCGAAGAAATACTTCAGCTCGAAGGTGCCCCAGCTGGTGGCCATGTACTTGGCCGTCGTCACGCGCGAGATGGTGGATTCGTGCAGGCCCAGTTCGTCGGCGATCTCGCGCAGCACCAGCGGCTTCATGGCCAGCTCGCCGTGCGTGAAGAAGCCGCGCTGGCGCTCGACGATGGCCTGGCTGACGCGCAGGATGGTGTCGAAGCGCTGCTGGATGTTCTTGATGAACCAGCGCGCCTCCTGTAGCTGCCCGCCCAGCGGCGAGTTGCTGATGCCGCCGCGCGTGGCGCGCAGCGCGTTGGCGTAGAGCTCGTTGATGCGCAGCTTGGGCGCCACCTCGGGGTTGAGCATGACGCGGAATTCGCGGCCCACCTTGCGCACGATGACGTCGGGGACGATGGCTGCAGCGGCGCCACGCGCAAAGCGGCGGCCGGGCTTGGGTTCGAGCCGGGTGATGAGCCCCTGCGCCTCGCGCAGGATGTGTTCGTCCGCGCCGGTTTCGGCCATCAGGCGGCGCATGTCGCGGCGGGCCAGCAGCTCCAAATGACCCTTGCAGATCAGGATGGCGACGACCTGGGCGGGGCACTTGGGGCAGGCGCGCAATTGCAGCACCAGGCATTCGGACAGGTCGCGCGCGGCAATGCCGGCCGGGTCCAGGCTTTGCAGCAGGCGCAGGGCGATGCGCAGGTGGTCCAGCAGTTCCTCGCGCGTCTCTTCGTCCTCGGCCAGGGAGGCGGCGATCTCGTCGAGCGTGTCTTCGAGATAACCATCCTCGTTGAGCGACTCGATGAGGATCTGCAGCGCGGCGCGGTCCTCGGGGGAGAGGTGGTGGCCGGCGAGTTGCTGGGTGAGATGCTCGGCCAGCGTGGCTTCGGCGAACTCCTGGCTCTCGCGCTCGCCGTCGTCGTCGCCGCTGGCGCCGGAGCTGTTGCTGGGCAGCTCGCGGATGCCGTCGAAGTCGTCGCGCTCGGTGCCGTTCTCCCAGTCCTCGCGCTCGGTACCGCCGAATTCCTCGGCGGTCAGCTCGGGGGCGTCGCCGCTTTCCGACTCGCCGGCCGAAGCCTCGGTGCCGCTCTCGGCCGGCGCGTTCGAGGCCAGCTCGGGGGCGCTGACGGTGAACTCCTCCTCGGTGTCCAGCAGCGGGTTGGTGGCCAGCATCTGCTCGACTTCCTGGTTCAGCTCCAGCGTCGACAGCTGCAGCAGCCGGATGGATTGCTGCAGCTGGGGCGTCAGCGCGAGATGCTGACTGAGGCGGACCTGGAGGGTCTGCTTCATCCCAGAGTTCCTTGCGGGCCGAGCGCCGGGCCGCTCCCAAGCCGGCCCGCGCTGGCGATGTGCTTGCCGCTCAATGCGGCAAGCATCGCCGTCCCCTCGGGGGACCGACCAGACGCGCTCGCGTTCAGCGACGCGAGGATGGGCGAGGGGTTGTCCATCTCTACATGCGGAAGTTTTCGCCGAGATAGACCTTGCGCACGTCGGCGTTGGCCACGATCTCGTCGGGCGTGCCTTCGGCGAGCACGGCGCCCTCGCTGATGATGTAGGCGCGGTCGCAGATGCCCAGCGTCTCGCGGACGTTGTGGTCCGTGATCAGCACGCCGATGCCGCGGCTCTTCAGGAAACCGATGATGCGCTGGATCTCCAGCACGGCGATGGGGTCGACGCCGGCAAAGGGCTCGTCCAGCAGGATGAAGCGCGGTTGCGTGGCCAGGGCGCGGGCGATCTCGACGCGGCGGCGCTCGCCGCCCGACAGGGCCGGCGCCGGGCTGTCGCGCAGGCCGTCGATGGAGAGGTCGTGCAGCAGGCCGTTGAGCAGCTCGTCGATGCGCGCCTTGCCCAGGGACCGGCCCTTGGCGTCCTGCTGCAGCTCCAGCACGGCGCGGATGTTCTGCGCGACGGTGAGCTTGCGGAAGATGGACGCTTCCTGCGGCAGATAGCTCAGGCCCAGGCGGGCGCGTGAGTGGATGGGCAGGCGCTGCACCTCGGCGCCGTCGATGCGGATGATGCCGGCGTCCGAGCGGACGAGGCCGACGATCATGTAGAAGCTGGTCGTCTTGCCGGCGCCATTGGGGCCGAGCAGGCCGACCACCTCGCCGCAGTCGACTCGCACATGGACGTTCTTGACGACCTTGCGCACGCCATAGGTCTTGGCCAGACCCTCGGCTTCGAGGCGGCTGCCGCAGGCCGTTGGCTGGACGCCGGCGGCCGGGGATTCAAGCGTGACGGACGCGTCGCCCATCACGAAGGCTTGCCTGGCTGCAGCGTCGTCGACGGCTTCAGTGGCAAGGCTGCCGGCGGCGCCGAGGCGGCGTCCTCGGCCGGCTGCGGGCGCGGCATCATGACGATGCGCGTGCGGCCGTTCGAGTTGGGCGAGGCGCTGCCGCCTTCCAGCGTGAAGACCTCGGTGCGGCTGTTGTAGACGATGACGGCGCCCGTCACCTCGTTGGCAATCGCCGCGCCGCGCATGCTGCGCACATTGGCGTTGCCGATGAAGCGCACGTTCTCGGTGCGGGTGTCGTATTCGAGCTGATCGGCCACACCCTCGATGGCTTCGCCAGGGACGTCGCGCGCCTGGCGAAAGCTGACCGGCTTGCCGGCGGTGCCGCTCGCATAGGCCTGAACGTAGCCATCGCGAGTTTCGCGCACGTCCACCTTCTCGGCGCGCAGCATCAGGCTTCCTTGGGTGATGATGACGTTGCCTTCCAGCTCTGTGCGCTGGTTGACGCCGTCTACGATGCCCCGCTTGTCCTGCGTAAAGACCATCGGCTTCAGGCGGTCGCCCTTCTCTGCGAGGGCGGCAGTGGCGGTCAGCGCAGCGAGGAGGAGAAGGAGTCGCGAAGACATGGCGGCACGGAAGTTGCAGGCCATTCTATGGGCGCGATACCGCCCTCAGCCTTTCTCTCGTGACAACTTGATCAGGAAATCCGCGACGGCTAGGGCCTGCTGGCCCAGGGCGGTTTCGCTTTGGTTGGCGTTGGCGCCCATGCCGGGGCCGGTGCGGAAACGCCCGCCGATGACGAGGGCGGGCACCTGGTCGGCGCCGCTCAGCTCGGCCAGCTTCTGCCCTTGCGCCAGCCTGGACTGCACGCCGAAGGAGGCGAAGGCCGCCTTGAACTTGGCGGCGTCCACGCCCAGCTTGCCGACCAGGGCGGTGATGGCCGCCTCGTCATTGGCATCCACGCCCTGGCGGTGGAAGGCATTGAAGATGCCAGCGTGCACCGCCGACGTCAGCGCGCCCATGGCCTCCAGCGCGTAATACGTGCGCGCATGCAGCTTGAGCATGGCCTGCTGGCCCACCGGCACACGGCGAAAGCTCACATCCGCCGGCAGCTGGTGCACCCAGGCCTCCAGCAGCGGGTCGAAGGCGAAGCAGTGCGGGCACTTGTAAAAGAAGAACTCGATGACCTCGATCTTGCCCGGCGCGCCCGGCAGGCGCTGCGCCAGGCGGGCGTAGTGCCGGCCCTCGACGGGCGCGCCCTGGGCCCAGGCAGCCGGCGCCAGGCTGGTGGCGGCGAGAGCGAGAGTGGCGTGGCGACGCTTCATGCCTTGCGCCGCACTCGCTGGATCAGGAAGTCGGCGTACTGCAGCGCGCGCTGGCCGAGCTCATGCTCGGGCAGGCGCTGGCCCACGCCGGCCATGCTGGGCGAGGTCAGGAAGCGGCCACCGATGCCGATGCTGGGCACGCCGTCGATGTTGTAGGCCTCGGACAGCTTCTCGGCCTGGGTGGCCTTGGTCTGCACGCCGAAGGAGTTGTAGGCGTCCTGGTACTTGACCGGGTCCACGCCCAGGGCGCTGAGGAACTTGGCCTGGCTCTTGGCGTCTTCCAACGCCTGGCCCTGCTCGTGCATGGCCTTGAAGATGGCGGGGCGGGTGGCGGCTTCCTTGCCCATGCTCTCCAGCGTGTAGAACATGCGCTGGTGGATCTTGACGTTGGCGCGGAAGGCCACATGCACCTTGCGGAAGGTGACGTCGGCGGCCAATTGCCTGGACCAGGCCTCGATCAGGGGCTCGAAGGCGTAGCAGTGCGGGCAGCCGTACCAGAAGAACTCCACCACCTCGATCTTGCCTGGCGGCGTGGCCAGGGGCCTGTCCAGTGCGGTGTACTGGCGGCCTTCAATCGGACCGCCCTGGGCAAAGGCGGAGCCGGCGGCAGCCGCGAGCGGCGTGGTGGCGAGCAGGGCGGAGAAATCGCGGCGCTTCATGACGTCAGGTGTCCTTGGCTTGGAGTTCAGCGTTGTACACGAACGAGATTGGCCTCGAAACCGGCCCCCTCGATCTTGCGCTGGAGGTCTTCGGCGGCCTCGCGGGTATCAACGGGCCCGAGGCGCACGCGGTAGACAGTGCGGCCGTTTTGTTCGCGCTCCATCAGCTTGGCCGTGAAGCCCTGGATGGCCAGCTTGGCCTTCTGGGCTTCGGCCTCCTCGGGCCGGGTGAAGGCGCCGGCCTGCACGAAGTAGATGTAGGCGTCGGCACCCGCCGCGGCTGCCGGGGCGGTAGCTGAGGCGGCGGCCTCGGCCTTGGGCGCGACGGGCTTGGGCTGTGCCGTCACCACCGGCGGCAGGGTGGCCGCAGCGCTGGCGGCGGCCACGGCGGCGCTGGCTGTCGTGGTGGCTGGCGGCGGGGCGGTCAGCGGCGGCGGCGCGTTGACCACACCGCTGGCGCTGCGCGCGGCCTTGCCGGCCAGCGGCGCGTTCGGGTCCCAGTTCTTGTTGCGCTCGGTCTCGGCGGCGTCCTGCTCGGCGGTGCGCTGCGGCACCTTGTTCACGAAGGGGATGGGCACCTTGGTGATGTACAGGGCCACGCCCAGGGCGACCGCGAGGCCGACGAGCAGGCCGACGATGAGGCCGAGGACAAAGCCGCCCTTCTGGCTTTTCTGGCCGGCGGGCTTGGATGCAGAACTCATTCGGTCTCCAGGGTTTCAGCAGTGTCGCGGTTCATCTGTTCGGGCGCGCTGACGCCCAGCATGCCTAAAGCGTTGGCCAGCACCTGGCGCGTGGCGGCCAGCAGGGCCACGCGGGCGCGGCTCAGTTCGGGCGCCACGCCCACCACGCGCTCGGCGGCGTAGTAGGAGTGGTAGGCGCTGGCCAGGTCGCGGGCGTAGAAGGCCACGTCGTGCGGCGCGATGCCGGCGGCGGCGCCAGCCAGCATGTCGGGGTAGGCGGCGAGCTTGAGCATCAGCGCCTCTTCGGTGGGTGCGGTCAGCAGGCTGATGTCAGCGCCGGCGATGGTCGACTCGTCGCCGCCCCATTTGCGGATCACCGAGCAGATGCGCGCATGTGCGTACTGCACGTAAAACACCGGGTTCTCGTCGTTGGCCTTCAGCGCCAGGTCGATGTCGAAGACGAACTCGGTGTCGGCCTTGCGGCTGATGAGGAAGAAGCGCACCGCGTCGCGGCTGGTCCAGTCGATCAGGTCGCGCAGCGTCACGTAGCTGCCGGCGCGCTTGGAGATCTTGACCTCCTCGCCGCCCTTCATGACCGTGACCATCTTGTTCAGCACGTACTCGGGGAAGCCCTGCGGGATGCCGAGACCCACCGCCTGCAGGCCGGCACGCACGCGGGCAATGGTGCCGTGGTGGTCGGTGCCCTGGATGTTGATGCACTGCGTGTAGCCACGCTCGAACTTGTTGATGTGATAGGCCACGTCAGGCACGAAGTAGGTGAATCCACCCTCGGACTTGCGCATGACGCGGTCCTTGTCGTCGCCGTAGTCAGTGGTGCGCAGCCACAGGGCGCCGCCTTCTTCGTAGGTCTTGCCGCTGGCGATCAGACGCTCGACGGTCTTCTCCAACTGACCACCCGCGTAGACGCTGCTTTCCAGGAAGTAGTTGTCGAACTTCAGCCCGAAGGCCTGCAGGTCCAGGTCCTGCTCGTGGCGCAGGTAGGCGACGGCGAACTGGCGGATGCTGTCGAGGTCATTCAGGTCGCCGCTGGCGGTGAACTCGCGATCGTCGGCCTTGACGGTTTCGCGCTGAAGGAAGGCGTCGGCGATGTCCTGGATGTAGTCGCCGTTGTAGGCGGCCTCCGGCCACTCGGCGTCGCCGGGCTTGATGCCCTTCAGGCGCATCTGCGTGGAGTTGGCCAGCGTGGCGATCTGCACGCCGGCATCGTTGTAATAGAACTCGCGGGTCACGTCGTGGCCCTGGCTCTGGAAGACGGAGCAGATCGCGTCGCCCAGCGCGGCTTGGCGGGCATGGCCCACGTGCAGCGGGCCGGTCGGGTTGGCGGAGACGAACTCCACCATGACGTGCTTGCCGGTCGCGGCGCGGTGGCCGAACTTGGCGCCGGCGCCCAGCACCTCGGCCACGACGGCCTGCTTGGCCTCGGGCTTGAGGCGGATGTTGATGAAGCCGGGGCCGGCGATCTCCAGCGCTTGGCACCATTGCTGGAAGGCGGGCTTGGCTTCGAGGGCGGCGATCAGGCGGGTGGCCAGTTCGCGCGGGTTGGCCTTCAGCGGCTTGGCCAGCTGCATGGCGGCGGTGCAGGCGAAGTCGCCATGGGCGGCCTGCTTGGGCGATTCAAAGGCCGCGACGGCGTTGGAGCCGGGGGCGATTTCTTGCAGAGAGTCGGCGAGTGCGGCGAGCAGCGCCTGCTTGGCTTGGATCATGGGCGGGATTCTAGGAGGCAGCCCTTGAACGCACGGGCCGCTCGCGGCGCCGACTCAGCCGGTTGTCGCCTGGATGGGGTCGTGACAGGCCACACAGAGCTTGTTGCCGTCCGGGTCGCGGAAATAGGCGCCGTAGTAGTGGGCGTGGTACTCGGGCCGCAGGCCGGGCGGTCCCTCGCAGCGGCCGCCATAGGCCAGGGCCGTTGCGTGGGCCGCATCCACCTGCTCGCGGCTTGCTGCCAGCAGCGCCACCATCTGGCCATTGCCCGGTTCATGCTCGCCCTCGAAGGGCGCGCCCAGCAGGAACAGCGGGCGCGGCCCGGGCGTGCTCTGCCAGCCGGCCCAGGGGCGCGACGGCTCGCAGAAGCGCTCGGCAATGCCCAGACCGGCCAGCAGCGGGCGGTAGAAAGCGAGGGCGCGCTCGAAGTCGTTTGTGGCGACAAAGACGTGGGAGAACAAGGGGTGGACCTCCGGGAGCGGCCCGTATCATGCCCCGCGTGAGTGCCCCTGCAGACGACCTGCCCCTCCACATCGGCCGCTACCAGGTGCTCAAGCGCCTGGGTGAGGGCGCGACCAGCGACGTGTTCCTGGCCCGCGACCCTTTCCAGAGTCAGGATGTGGCCATCAAGCGCATGCGCACCTGGGCGCCGCTGCCGGACACGCCGGCCAGCGACTTCAGCAACCGTTTCTTCAGCGCGGAGGCGGCCCTGGCTGGGCGGCTGCACCACCCCAATGTCGTTGCCATCCTGGACGCGGTGGCCGAGGCCTCCTCGCCCTACCTCGTCATGGAGTACGTGCCGGGCGTCACGCTCAAGCACTTCTGCCGCAGCGACCGCTTACTGCCGCTGGACCAGATCGTCGAAATTGCCTTCAAGTGCGCGATGGCGCTGGGCTATGTCTACCGCCAGGGGCTGATCCACCGCGACGTGAAGCCGGCCAACCTGCTGGCCGTGCTGGACGGCTCGGGCCAGGTGGTGGACGTGAAGGTCAGCGACTTCGGCTCGGCGCTGAACCTGCATGCGGACTCCACGCAGATCCACCGCGTCGGCTCGCTGGCCTACATGCCGCCCGAGCAGATCGAGGGTGCCGACGTGGACTGCCGCGCCGACATCTATGCGCTGGGCGCCGTGCTCTACCACCTGATCTGCGGTCGCCCGCCCTTTGACGCGCCGCACCAGATGGCGCTGATGCACCAGATCTACCACCAGCCGCCGCTGCCGCTGGTGGGCCAGCGCGAGGGCGTCAGCGAGGCGCTGGACGCCGTCGTGCAGCGCGCGCTGGCCAAGGGCCCGCACGACCGCTTTGCCGACTGGGACAGCTTTGCCCAGGCGCTCTCCGGCCTGGTCTCCAGCCAGCAGGTGCCGATGAACCGCCTGGGCGAGGTGCGCGACTCGGAGCGCTTCAACATGCTGCGCGCGCTGGAGTTCTTTGCGGACTTTGGCGACGTGCAACTGTGGGAAGTGGTGCGGCGTGCGCGCTGGAAGCGCTATCCACTGGGCCACGCCCTCTTCAAGCGCGGCCAGGAGGGCAGCAGCTTCCACATCATTGCGCGTGGCGAGGTGCAGGTGTACCGCGACAACCGGCTGGTGGCCACGCTGGGCCAGGGCACGTCGGTGGGCGAGATGGCTTACCTGGCGCCCAACCCGGACCTGCGCAAGCACAGCACCGACATCAAGGTGACGCAGGAGTGCACGACGATCTGCTTCGAGCCCGAGTCGATGAGCCAGCTGAGCCCGGAGTGCCAGCACCGCTTCGACAGCGCCTTCATCCGCGTGCTGGTGCGCCGCCTGCACGCCGCGCACGAAGCGCTCGCGCATCCGCGGCGAATCCTTTGAGTCTGACAGGCAGGTGTCTTGCGCTTGGCAGCGCCCGGCGCGCGTGCTTGAATGGCCCGGCCCGAATCACCTCCCAGAGGAAGGACTTCCCCGATGAAACGCATCACTCTCGCCATCGCGCTTGGCGTGGCCGCTTTTGCTGCCCAGGCTGCCGACAAGGCGCCCACCGCCCAGCAGTCCAAGATGACCACATGCAACAAGGAGGCCAAGGCCGCCGACAAGAAGGGCGATGAACGCAAGGCCTTCATGAAGGAGTGCCTGTCCGCCAAGGGGGCCGACGCCGCTCCCGCCGCTGCGCCCGCCAGCCCGGCCTGCGAGAAGTCTGCCGCCGACAAGAAGCTGCACGGGGCTGCGGCCAAGAGCCATATCAAGAAGTGCATGGCCGACGGTGCCGCGCCCGCGCCCGCAGCCAAGTGACCCACCGCGCCTGACGGCGTTGCCTCATCGAAAGCCACCTTCGGGTGGCTTTCTTCTTAGGCGGGGTAGAGGTGCCGTCCGACAGGGCGTCGGCCCGGTGGCCGGCGCCATGCACGAGCCGAAACGCCCAAAGTGGAGTCATGGCAAGTCCATCAAAAGGAACCCGATCATGAACACCACCACCACCCTCCCTACCGAATCCGGCGCCACCTATTGGCGTGTGGCCCTGGTCTCCGTCGCCGCAGCCGCGACGCTGGCCTTGACCGCCTGTGCCGGCATGTCGGCGCGTGAAACCAGCACCGTCGTCGGTGCGACCGCAGGCGCCGTCATCGGCGGCGCGGTGACCGGCACGACCACCGGCGCGGCCATCGGCGCGGCCGCTGGCGGCGTGGTCGGCAACGAAGTCTCGAAGAAGCGCGGTCAGTAAACCGCGTGGCAGGCCACGCGCCTGCCGTCCACATCGCGCAGCAGCGGGGTTTCATCCGTGCAGCGCGGCATGGCCAGCGGGCAGCGCTTGTGAAAAGCGCAGCCGCTGGGCGGATTCAGCGGGCTCGGCAGCTCGCCATGGATGACGATGCGCTCGCGCCGGTCGGCCTTACGCAGGGCCGGTGTCGCGCTCATCAGCGCCCGTGTGTAGGGGTGCAGAGGCTGGTCAAACAGCCGCCGCTTCTCGCCAAGCTCGACAGCCGCGCCGAGGTACATCACCATGACCTCGTCGGCCACATGCTCCACGACCGACAGGTTGTGTGAGATGAACACATAGCCCGTGCCGAACTCGTCCTGCAGGTCCATGAAGAGATTCAGGATCTGGGCCTGGATGGAGACGTCCAGCGCGCTCACCGGCTCGTCGGCGACGACGATGCCGGGATTCAGGATCATGGCCCGCGCGATGGCGATGCGCTGGCGCTGGCCGCCCGAGAACATGTGCGGGTAGCGACGCAGGTGCTCGGGGCGCAGGCCCACCTTGGTCGCCAGTGCTTCGACGCGCTCCTGGCGTTCGGCGGCACTCAGCGGCGTGTTGATCAACAACGGTTCGGCCAGCGTTGTCGCCACCGTCTTGCGCGGGTTCAGCGACGCGAACGGGTTCTGAAACACCATTTGCACATCACGCCGCAGCGCCTTCAACGTCGCTTTGTCGGCCGTCGCGGCGTCGGTGCCGCGGATCTTCAGTGAGCCGCGTGTCGGCGGCTCGATCAGCGTGAGCTGGCGGGCCAGCGTGCTCTTGCCGCAGCCCGATTCGCCGACGACGGCCAGCGTCTTCTTCGGTGCCAGCGTGAAGCTGACGCCGTTCAGTGCCTTAACGGTCGCCTTGGGCTGGAACAGGCCACGGCTGACGCTGTAGTGCTTTGCCAGGTCGGTGGCTTCGAGAAGCAGCTCAGACATGAGCGGCCTCCTCGACCGGGTAGAAGCAGCGCACGCCGTTCTCCAATGCGGGCCGTTCGGCGACGCACCTGGGCTGCGCGCGCGGGCAGCGTGGCGACAGCAGGCAGCCCGTGGGCCGGTCCATCGCGCCGGGCACGATGCCGGGCAGGGCGGACAGGCGTTTCGCCCCCTTGTTGTGCTCCGGGATCGCGGCCAGCAGCGCGTTCGTGTACGGGTGGCGCGGCGCGTCGAAGAGGTCGGGCACCGGGCCGGTCTCGACGATCTGGCCGGCATACATCACGGCGATGCGCTGGGCCATCTCGGCCACGATGGCCAGGTCGTGCGTGATCATGATCAGGCCCATGCCCTGCTCGCGTTGCAGCTTCAGCAGCAGCGCCATGATCTGSGCCTGGATSGTCACGTCAAGCGCCGTGGTCGGCTCGTCGGCGATCAGCAGCTTGGGTCCGCAGGCAATGGCCATCGCGATCATCACGCGCTGGTTCATGCCGCCGGAGAGTTGGTGGGGGTAGGCGCTGGCGCGGCTGGCGGCGTCGGGGATCTCGACGAGATCCAGCAGTTCGACGACACGCTGCTTTGCGGCGCTGCCGCGCAGGCCGAGGTGGGCCTTGAGCACTTCGGCGATCTGGGCGCCGACGGTGTAGCTCGGGTTGAGGCTGCTCAGCGCGTCCTGAAACACCATGGCGACGTCGCGGCCGATCAGGGCGCGTCTCTCGCGTGGCGACAGCTTCAGCAGGTCGCGGCCCTGGAATTCGATGGCATCGGCCGTGACCTTGCCGGGGGCGTCGATGACGCCCATCAGCGCGAGCATGGTCACCGACTTGCCGGAGCCGGATTCGCCGACGATGCCGAGCAGTTCGCCTTTGTCCAGTTGAAGGTCGACGCCGTCGACGGCGGGGAAATTGCCGAAGGTGACGCGGAGGTTCTTGATGGTGAGTAGGCTCATCGCTGCTGTTTGGTGGCGAGGGCCGTGCCGGGATTTCGCCCCGGCGGGCGACTCACTTTCTGGGCCGCCAGAAAGTAAGCAAAGAGCTCCCCCCGACCGCCCCGCCCCTGCGCTTCGCTTCGGGGTGCCCTGCGCTGCTCAGTCCTTGAAGCCCCGCGCAGAACTCCCTTCGCTACGCTCCGGTCAGACAACCGCGCGGAGTCAGTTCTTGAGGCGAGCTTCGCTCGCGGCTTCAAGGCCTTCCGCTGCTCGGCGCGGCTAAAGGGGGCATGCAGAAATACATCCACCGCCCGGCTTTCGGGTTTGGCTGTTGGCTGTTGCGGCTGTTCAGGAGCCTCCCCTTCTAAACCGCCGAGAAGCGCAGAAGCCCGGGGCGCGAGTGAAGCGAGCTTCAAGCTCTGACTTCGCACCCCTTTGTTTGAACGCAGCGTAGCGAAGTGAGTTGGGTGCGGCCCCGGGTTTCGATGCAGTGAGGCGGGACCGAGCACAGCACCTGCGTGCTGTGCGACGCCTGACGAACGCCATGCCGCATGCAAGCGGCATGGCACGCAGGGCACCCCGACAG
>NZ_JBGCUM010000080.1:0-17726 GCF_054177665.1 Roseateles sp. P5_E8
CACCCGGCGAGCATTTGCAGCGCCGCATGCGACCCCAAGACGGGCCAACCCGAAGGGCCGGGGCGATTTGCCACGCCATCCGGCGTTGCACCCACCTTGTGGGGTGAGGCCCCACGGCGGCGGTTGCGCCTTGTCTGGCATGGCAACTCGCCCCGGCGCGCACCCATCCCAAAGCCCGACAGCCTCCTAGGCAACCCCGGCGCCCGCCAGGCAAGGTGGGCGCGCGGGGCTTTTGATTGGGCGTGGTTTGGGGCCTTTATCGGCCTTTTGAGGCATCGACGCACTCGCAGAATTCGGTCATCGAGTCTTGGCAATGCTTAGCCGGCTCGGCGAACGAATCCCAGGAGTGCCCGATGCCCCAAACCATCAACACCAACATCAACTCGCTGAATGCACAGCGCAATCTGAACGCCTCGCAGAGCTCGCTCGCGGTGTCGATGCAGCGTCTGTCGTCCGGCTTGCGGGTGAATTCCGCCAAGGACGACGCGGCGGGGCTGGCCATCGCCGAGCGAATGAACACGCAAGTCCGCGGCATGACCGTGGCGGCGCGAAACGCCAACGACGGCATCTCGCTGGCCCAGACCGCTGAAGGCGCTTTAGGCAAGGTCGGCGACATGCTGCAGCGAATGCGAGAGCTTGCCGTGCAGGCGGCCAACGGCACCAACAACGGCAACGACCGCACGGCACTGAACAACGAGTTCGTGCAGTTGCAGACGGAAGTCAGCCGCCTGGTGCGCAACACGACCTTCAACGGCTCGCAGGTGCTCACCGGTCCGTCGACATCGTTCATCTTCCAGGTGGGCGCCAATTCGACGGCAGATGACCAGATCGTCATCGCGATGAACGACGTCCTGGGCACGACGGCCGGGACGACGCTGACGGCAACGGCCAACGACGGCGCCCTGGCCACCGCCATCGGCAACCAGATCAACATCCTCGGCCCGAGTGGCAGCAGCGGTTCGACGCCTATCAGCGACCCCGACTTCGCCACCGCAGTTGCGCCGCCCGCCTTGACAGGTGTCAATGCCGACCAGGCCGACCCGCTCATCGCAATCAAGTTCATCGACTTCGCGCTGGCCCAGGTCAACAATGCCCGCTCCACCTTCGGTGCGACGCAGAACCGCTTCGATTCGGTGATCTCCAATCTGCAAGTCGCGGTCGAGAACCAGACCGCCGCCCGCAGCCGCATCATGGATGCCGACTTCGCCCAGGAAACGTCCAACATGAGCCGGGCACAGATCCTGCAGCAGGCGGGTAACGCCATGGTGGCCCAGGCCAACCAGCTGCCGCAGCAGGTGCTGTCGCTGCTGCAACGTTAAAACCCGAAAGGGTTTTTACAAAAAAATTTGCTCCGGGGCCTAAAGTCCCGGCAAATCCTGGCCGATATCCCTCTGGCATATCGGCCTTTCCTACATTCGCAGCATGGCAACCATCAGCTCAGCAGGCATCGGCAGCGGTCTCGACATCGAGTCGCTGGTGAGCAAGCTCGTCGCTGCCGAACGTACCCCCATCACCCAGCTCGCGCAGAAGACCGAGGGGCTCAAGACCGAACTCTCGTCCTACGGCAAGGTGCAAAGCACCTTGTCGACGCTGCGCGACGCCGCCTCCAAGCTCACCTCGCCCGCCACCTGGAGCGGCACGCTCGCCACCTCCAGTGACCCGACGGCCGTGTCCGTCAGCGCCGGCGCGGGTGCGGCCATCGGCAATGTGTCGGTGGAGGTGAAGAATCTCGCCAGCAGCCAGACCCTGGTCAGCGGCACGCCTTACGCCAGCTCGACGACGACTGTCGGCCAGGGCAGCCTGACCATCACGCTGGGCGCCTGGGGCAAGGATGTTGACGACAACACCACCTTCACCGACAAGGCCGGCGCCACCGCAGTGACGATCAACATCGGTGAAGGCCAGGACACGCTGGCCGGCATCCGCGATGCCATCAACGCGGCCAATACCGGCGTGACCGCCTCCGTCGTCAACGACGCCAACGGCTCGCGGCTCACGCTGCGCTCCACGGCCAGCGGCGAAACCAACGGCTTTCGCATCGATGCCGGCGGCGGCCTGGCCGACCTCGGCTACGACCCGCGTGTCGGCGTCAGCTCGCTGATCCAGACCCTGCCGGCCCAGAACGCCCGCGCGCTGATCAACGGCATCGACGTCAGCTCCGAGTCCAACACGCTGAAGGAGGCCATCGACGGCCTCAACATCACGCTGCTCAAGACGACCAGCGTGCCGGCCAGCGTGGCCGTCAGCCAGGACAAGGACTCGATCAAGAAGCTCATCACCGACTTCACGACCGCCTACAACGCCGTCAACGCGCTGCTGCGCGAGCAGACCAAGTACGACTCCAGCGCCAAGACGGCCGGCCCGCTGCAGGGCGACTCCACCGCCATCGGCCTGCAGAACCAGCTGCGCAGCATCATCGGTGGCACCACCTCGCTGGCCGGCAGCATTGGCCGCCTGGCACAACTCGGCCTGGATCCCGGCAACGACGGCAACATCAAGGTCTCCGACAGCAAGCTCAACACGGGTTTAAGCGATCTGGACAGCGTGAAGAAGCTCTTCATGGGCCTGGACGGCACCAACAGCAGCAACGATGGCTTTGCGCAGCGCATCCGCAGCTACATCGACGGGGCGCTGAACTCCGACGGGCGCCTCACCAGCCGCCAGGCCGGGCTGCAAAAACAGATTGCGAACAACGGCAAGCGCGCCGACGAGTTGGAAGACCACGCCTCGCACACCGAAGCCCGCCTGCGCGCCCGCTACTCCGCGCTGGACACGCAGATGAGCAAGCTCAACGGCCTGTCCAACTATGTGACGATGCAGATGAACAAGCTCAACAACGAATAAGCCGCAGGTACGGTGCGGCATGCACGGCGGCCCACGGGTCGCCGTTGTCATTTGTGAACTGTGTGAACTTCGAAACAACTGCCCGGTTCACGAGGCAATTCAGGTGAAGCCCGGCTCAAGTTCACCCCGGGGAAGGCCGAAAAACAGTCAACACGACGACGCCTTCAGCGACACACACCATGTACGGCAATATGTCCTCCCCCTTCGCAGCCCGCAACCAGCGCGCCACCCTCTACGCCAAGGTGGGCCTGGAGACCGACGTGCAGGCAGCCAGCCCGCACCGCCTCGTCGCCATGCTGTTCGACGGCGTCTTCGATGCGATGGCCCAGGCCACCCAGGCCATCCAGGCCGGCAACATCGAACTCAAGGGCCGCTCGCTGACGCGCGCCGTGCGCATCCTCGACGAGGGCCTGCGCGCCGGCCTGGACCTGTCGGCCGGCCAGTTGGCCACCGATCTGCGCGAACTCTATGGCTACGTCTGCATGCGCCTGACGCACGCCAACCTGAAGAGCGACCTCGCCGCCATCGACGAATGCCAGCGCCTGCTCGGCCCCGTGCGCGAAGCCTGGGCCGGGATCAGCCAGACGCCTGCCGCCATGGGCGCGCCCGCAGCCCGAGCCGCCTGAGCGCACTTTCACAGAATCACCGGTGACTCCCGCAATGAACTCCGAACTGCTGAACTACTACGAAGCCATCGAGCAGGCCAGCGCCGACATGCTCTCGGCCGCCCGCACCGGCAACTGGGACGAAGTCGTCAAGCTCGAAGGCGCTTGCGTGCTGCTGATCTCGCAGCTCAAGTCCGCCGCTCACCAGAGCCAGCTCGGCACCGGCGAGTCGCAGCTGAAAACGCGCATCATGCAGCGCATCCTGCTCAACGACGCCGAGATCCGCCACCTCGCCGAACCGTGGCTGGAGGACCTGGATCACGTCTTGAAGGGCAAGAGCAGATTGGTTCATTGAGCCCCTCGTCTGGTCTCGCATCGGCTGAACGCCGGCGAGTCCAGCCGGTCCCCCTGGGGGACGGCGATGCTTGCCGGATCGACCGGCAAGCACATCGCCCAGCGGGCCGGCTTGGGAGCGGCCCGGCGCTCGGCCCGAATGCGTGACGCGTTCACGCGCGCGCGGTTGACCGCCCGACTACCATTCCCGCATGAGTGCCCCTGACACCGTACCCGAGCAACTGCGGGTGACCGCCACCGCCGAGATCGCGGCCTATCTGCAGCAGTTGCAACGCGAGAACGCGGCCGTGCTGCTGAGCGGCCCGCCCGGCCAGAGCCTGTCCAGCCGCATCTGCGCCCTCGACGGCGAAGCCGGCGTGCTGGGCCTGGAGATCGGCACTGACCCCGAGGGCATCAGCCAGGCGCTGGTGGCCAGCGGCGAGATCACCGCCGTGGCCTACCTCGGCACCATCAAACTGCAGTTCGAGCTGGACGACGCCGTCCTCGTCAGCGGCGAACAGGGCGCCGTGCTGCGCAGCAGCCTGCCCGAACGGCTGTATCGCTTCCAGCGCCGCCAAGCCTTCCGCGTCCAGCCCGCCGGCAGCATCTACCCGCGCGTGGTGCTCCCCGGCGGCGAGCACCCGGGGCGCGCACTGCGCGTGCTGGACATCAGCATCGGCGGCCTCGCCCTGGCCCTGCCCGGCGAGCTGACGCCCGAGCAACCCTTGCAATCCCTCGTCGTGGGCCAGGTCGCCACCGGCCTCGTGCTGGAGCTGGACCGCCTCACGGCGCTGGGCATCGCCCTGGTGCCCCACCACGCCAGCGCCATCGCCGGTGACACGCACGGCATGCTGCAGCTCGGCTGCTCCTTCGTCGACCTCGACGCCAATGCCGGCCGGGCGCTGCAGGTCTATGTGGACCAGACGCAGAAGCGCCGCCGGCTGTTGAAGCTGGACACATGACGGCCCGGCCCAGCCAGGGCTTCACCTTGATCGAGGTGGCCTTCGTGATGGCAGTGCTGGCCATCGTTCTTTCGGTTGCCGTGCCCACGTATTCCAGCTATCTGGCGCGCCAGCGGCTGCGCCACGTGGCCGAGCTGCTGGAGATGGACCTGCGCCGCGCCCGCACCCTCAGCGTGGAGGAGGGGCGCAATGTCTACGTGAGCTTCCAGAGCGGGCCGCAGTGGTGCTGGGGCAGCAGCCGCCAGGCGCCCTGCAACTGCGCCACCGGCCAGCCGCGCTGCGAAATGGGCGGCGGCATCAACTACCGCGACCACAAGGGCACGCTGCTGCAGTCGGGCCAGAGCATCACGTTCCAAGCCGGCATGGGCCGCGCGCTGGACTGGACGCGCATCGGCATCTCCAACGACAAGAACCAGCAGCTCTACCTCGACCTCAACCCGCTTGGGCGGCCGTCGATCTGCGGATCAGACGCACGCAAGGGTGCTTGCTGAACCCGCAGGGTCAGATCTGCATGTTCATGATCTCGGAGTAAGCCGACACCAGCCGATTGCGTACCTGCAGCGTCGCCTGGAAGCCGATCTGGGCCTTCTGCATCGAGACCATGGTCTCTTCCAGGCTGACGGTCGGGTTGTCCAGCTGCACTTCGCGTTGCAGGCGGGCCGACTCGTTCTGCTGGCTGCTGACGTTCTTCAGCGCCTGCGTCATCGCGTCGCCGAAGCTGGCGCCCGTGGTGGCCGCCGGCTTCACGGACAGCGGCTGTCCGTTGACCGCCAGGCCCGCGCGGGCAGCGGCCTGAGCAAAGTCGAAGGGGCGTAGCTTCATGTCCATGGGACCGGACTTTGGCAGCAAGTCACGGGTGCAAAGCATCGAGATGCGCGGGCGTGGTCGGCTACTTCGGCGCTTTCTTGAGGGGGCTTGGCTCAAATAATTTGCGCCATCGGTCGATCCCCGACCCTCCCCTGCTGTCTCGCCCTCGATGGACAACGCCCTGAGCGCCCCTGCTGCCGCCGGCCCGGTGATGATCACCCCGGTCGACGCCGCGCCGAATTTTGTGCAGCGCCTCGGCGACCTGCCGCTGCGCAGCAAGCTGACCATGGGTGCCGGCCTGGTGGCCCTGGCCGGCGCCGTGCTGGCCATCACGCTGTGGTCGTCCCAGGGCGACTACCGGCCGCTGTTCACCGGCCTGTCCGACAAGGACGGCGGCGGTGTCATCGGCCAGCTCGCCTCCATGAACGTGCCTTACAAGCATGAAGCCGGCGGCACCATCCTCGTGCCGGCCGGCCAGGTCCACGAGCTGCGCATGAAGCTCGCCGCGCTGGGCCTGCCCAAGGGTGGCGCAGGCGGCGGCGCCGGCAGCGCGGTCGGCTTTGAGCTGATGGACAAGTCCTCCATCGGCCAGACGCAGYTTGCCGAGCGCCTGAACTTCCAGCGTGGCCTGGAGGGCGAACTGGCCCACACGATCAAGACCACGTCCGACGTCGTCGACGCCCGCGTGCACCTGGCGATCCCGCAGCAGAACGGCTTCTTCCGCGAGCAGCAGAAGCCCAGCGCCAGCGTCGTGCTGACGCTGCGCGGCGGCCGTACGCTGGACCGCAACCAGATCGCCGGCATCGTCCATGTCGTCTCCAGCGCCGTGCCGGAGTTGGCACCGAAGGCCGTCAGCATCGTCGACCAGACCGGCGCCCTGCTCTCCCAGACCGGCTCCGACTCCGCCACCGGCCTGGACACGCAGCAGCTGCAGTACAAGCAGCAGGTCGAGGCCGGCTACGGCAAGCGCATCTTCGAACTGCTGGAGCCGGTCGTCGGCCGCGACAACCTGCGCGCCAGCGTCACCGCCGACGTCGACTTCTCGCAGACCGAGGCCACCGCTGAGGAATACCGCCCCAACCAGGGCCCCAACGCCACGGCGGCGGTGCGCTCCAGCCAGAGCAACGAGTCCAACAACGCCAACGCCGCCCAGCCCACCGGCGTGCCCGGCGCGGCCACCAACCAGCCGCCCGTGCCGGCAACCGCCCCGATCAATGGCGCGAGCGCGCCGCTGCAGACCGCCCAGGGCGGCGCCGGCAACAACAACAGCCGCCGCGAGCAGGTCACCAACTACGAAGTCGACAAGACGGTGCGCGTGACGCGCGGCGCGACCGGCAACGTCAAGCGCCTGAACGCGGCCATCGTCGTCAACCACCGCACGGTGACCGACGCCAAGGGCAAGACGACGACGACGCCCGTGTCGGCCGACGAGATCACCCGCCTGACCGACCTGGTCAAGGAGGCCATGGGCTTCAATGCCGAACGTGGCGACTCGGTCAAGGTCATCAGCGCGCCCTTCATCGTCGACAAGATCGAGCCGCTGGACATCCCCGTGTGGAAGCAGCCCTGGCTGCTGGACATCGCCCGCAGCGCCATCGTGCCGCTGGCCTTCGTCGCCATCGCGCTGATCGCCGTCTTCGGCATGATTCGCCCCGCCATCCGGGCCGCCGCGCCGCTGCCGCCGGAAGACAAACCCGAGACGGTGGATGAAATCGTCGACGACACCGAGCTGTTGCCAGGTGCAGGCGGAATTCCCAGGCTGGAAGCGCCCATGCACAACGAAAAACTCGAACGCGCCCGCGCGCTGGCCCGTGACAATCCAGTGGCAGTCGCCAACATCATGCGCGACTGGATGGCGGGCCAGACCGCCTCCTGATTCAGAGCTGAACCATGGACGACAAGGGCATAGAGAACGCCGCAATCCTGCTGATGTCGCTGGGCGAAGAGGAAGCCAGCGAGGTCTTCAAGCATCTGTCGCCCAAGGAAGTGCAGGCGCTGGGCGAGACCATAGCCAAGCTCAAGGTCATCAAGCGCGCCCAGGTCGAGACCGTGCTCGACAAGTTCGACGCCATCGCCGAGACCCAGAGCACCCTGGTCACCGACACCGACGAGTACGTGCGCGCCGTGCTGCGCAAGGCCCTCGGCGAGGACAAGGCCAACCTGCTGCTGGACCGCATCCTGCAAGGCAGCGACGTCTCCAGCATCGAGAGCCTGAAGTGGATGGACGCCGCCAGCGTGGCCGAACTGCTGCGCAACGAGCACCCGCAGATCATCGCGGCCATCCTGGCCCACCTGGACTTCGACCAGACCAGTTCGGTGCTGAAGATGTTCACCGAGCGCGGCCGCAATGAGGTGCTGATCCGCATCGCCACGCTGGACGGCATCCAGCCGACGGCGCTGAAGGACCTCAACGAGGTCATGAGCCAGATCCTGGCCGGCGGCGAGCGCATGAAGAAGAGCTCGCTGGGCGGCGCCAAGACGGCGGCCGAGATCATCAACATGATGGGCTCCAGCGTCGAGGCCTCGGTGCTGGACTACATCCGCGAGGCCGACTCCGACCTGGCGCAGAAGATCATGGACAACATGTTCACGTTCGACGACGTGAACAAGATCGACGACAAGGGCATCCAGGCCGTGCTCAAGGAAGTGCAGAGCGAGAGCCTCATCGTCGCGCTCAAGGGCTCCAGCGCCGAGCTGCGCGAGAAGATCTTCCGCAACATGTCCACCCGCGCCGCCGAGACGCTGCGCGAGGACCTCGAAACCCGTGGCCCGGTGCGGTTGTCGGAGGTGGAGGCCGAGCAGAAGGAAATGCTCAAGATCGTGCGCCGCCTGGTGGACGAAGGGCAGATCGTGCTTGCCGGCGGTGGTGACGACCAGTTCGTCTGACACTGCGGCTTATGGCTACCCGTCCTCCTCCTCGTCAAGTCCCGCCGCCCGACCGCCGGGAGACCGAACGCCGCAACACCTACGCCCGCTTCATCCCCGGCGAAGAGCTGCAGGGCGCCAAGGCCTGGAACCTCGACAACCTGGGTGGCGCTGCGCCGGCCTCGCCCTTCAGCCAGGCCAAGCCCGCCGCGCCTGCGCCGGCGGCCGCACCGGTGCAGCCACCGCCCCCACCCGAGCCCAGCGCGCAGGAGCAGTTGCACGCCGCCCGCCAGGCCGGCTACCAGGACGGCTACCGCGACGGCATGGCCGCGCTGGACGCCTTCAAGCACAGCTTCGCGCAGCAGATCAGCGCCCAGGTCGGCCAGGTCGTGAAGAACTTCGACGCCGAGATGCTGGCGCTGGAAGGCGACATGGCCACCTCGCTCGCCCGCATCGCCGTCGAGCTGGCCCGCCAGGTCGTGCGCAGCGAGCTGGCGCAACGCCCGGAACTGATTGCCCGCGTGGCGCATGACGCGGTGGAGGCGCTGCAGCTGTCGGCCCGCCATGTGCGCGTGCGCGTCCACCCCGACGATTTCCCGCTCGTGCAGGAAGGCGCGGGCCCCGAACTGCAGGCCCGCGAGGCCCAGCTCATCCCCGACGCCGAAGTGGCCCGCGGCGGCGTCAAGGTCGATGCCGACGTCGCCAGCGTCGACGCGACGATTGCCACGCGTTGGCAGCAAGCCGTCTCCACCATAGGCCAGGCCTCGATCTGGGAAGACCGCCGCGGAGGCGAGGATGACGACGACTGAGCGCACGGAGCGCACTGAGCGCTGGCAGCGCCACCTCGCCGACCTCGAAACGCTGGCCACCAACGGCTCGCCGCTGGAATGCCAGGGCAAGCTGGTGCGCGTGGCCGGCCTGGTGCTGGAGGCCACCGGCATCAAGGTGCCGCTGGGCTCGGTCTGCCGCATCCAGATGCCCAGCAGCGGCAACAGCCCGCGCCGCGGCTCGGCGCCGGTGAACGCCGAGGTCGTCGGCTTCTCCGGGGACCGCGCCTACCTGATGCCCACCGACGAGGTGCAAGGCCTGTCCAGCGGTGCCACCGTCGTGCCGCGCCACCTGCCGCCGCTGGCGCCCCAGCTGGGCCAGCCGCTGCACCCCTGGCGCCGTGGCGAGGACCGCGGCCTGCACCTGCCCATGGGCGACGGCCTGCTGGGCCGCGTCGTCGACCCGCACGGCCACCCGCTGGACCGTGGCGGTGAGCTCACTAACATCCATAACGAACCCATGGTACGGCGCCCCATCAACGCGATGGACCGCGACCCGGTGCGCACGCCGCTGGACACCGGCGTGCGTGCCATCAACGCGATGCTGACGGTGGGCCGCGGCCAGCGCCTCGGGCTCTTTGCCGGCACCGGCGTCGGCAAGTCGGTGCTGCTGGGCATGATGGCGCGCTACACGCAGGCCGATGTCATCGTCGTCGGCCTGATCGGCGAGCGCGGCCGCGAGGTGAAGGAATTCATCGAGGACATCCTCGGCGACGAGGGCCGCAAGCGCAGCGTCGTCGTCGCCGCACCCGCCGACGCGCCACCGCTGATGCGCATGCAGGGCGCGCACTACGCCACGGCGATTGCCGAGCACTTCCGCGACCAGGGCCGCCATGTGCTGCTGCTGATGGACTCGCTGACCCGCTACGCGATGGCGCAGCGCGAGATTGCCCTGGCCATCGGCGAGCCGCCGGCCACGCGGGGCTACCCACCGAGCTGCTTTRCCAAGCTGCCCCAATTGGTGGAGCGCAGCGGCAACGGCCTGGCCGGCGAAGGCTCCATCACCGCCTTCTACACGGTGCTGACCGAGGGCGACGACCCGCAGGACCCGATTGCCGACGCGGCGCGCGGCATCCTGGACGGCCACATCGTGCTGAGCCGCGAGTTGGCCGAGGCCGGCCACTACCCGGCCATCGACATCGAGCGCTCCGTCTCGCGGGTGATGACCAGTGTTGCACCCCAAAACCAGGTCGATTCCGCGCGTCGGTTTCGCCAGCTTCTGGCGAAATACAACAAGGCCCGCGACCTGATCCAGCTTGGCGCCTATGCCCCGGGCAGCGACCCCGAGCTGGATACGGCCGTTCGCCTGCATGCCGACATGACGCGGCTGCTGCAGCAGGACATGCACAGCCCGGCACTTCTTCACGCCAGCGTCAGCCAATTGCAGGCCGTGGTCCAAGGCGCCTAACCTTTCGGGGTGGGCTGCCGATATCGACCTGAGCGCCTGACCGCCGTGTCAGACGCTGCGCTGGAGTTGTTAATGAGTGCATCCCCGACCGACACCCTGAGCCTGCTGCTGGACCGCGCCGAAGGCGAGCGCGACGCCGCCGCACAGGCCCTGCACGCCGCCAGCGCCCAAGCCCAGGCAGCGCATGTCCAGCATGGTGAGCTGGCCGGCTACCGTCAGGACTACCGGCAGCGCTGGACCGAGAGCTTCGCCCAGGCCACGACGATGGACATCGTGGCCTGCTACCAGAGCTTCGGCCAGCGCCTGAACCAGGCCGTCGACACGCAAGGCCATGTGGCCAACCACGCCGACCAGCGCCAGGTGCGCGCCCGCGACGCGCTGCGCCAGGCCGAACTGCGCGTGGCCGCGCTGCGCCAGCTCATCGCCCGCCGCCAGGCCGAGGTTGCCAAGGTGGACCAGCGCCGCGAGCAGCGCGCCACGGACGAGTTTGCCGCCCGCGCCCATCTGCGCCGCTTTGCGCACGCCTGAGGGCTGAGGTCACCGCCATGCTTGCCCAGAACATCGCCCCCAAGCCGGCCGCGCTGCCGCCGCCCGCCCAGCCTTCCCTGCCGGCCAGCAGCGCCGGCGGCCCCAGCTTCGCGCAGTTCCTGACCGATCAGACTGCGCCGCCGCCGCCGCAGACCGACCCCGAGCCCAGCCCGCCCGAGGATGCGGCCGAGCCCGAGCAGGCCGCGTCCGCCGCGGCCACGCCGCGCCGCGCCACCGCTCAAACGGCCAAGCCCGCCGCGCAGAGCCGCGCCGCCGAGGGCACGGCCAAGACCGACGTCAAGGCCACGCTCGCCGGCAAGGCCGACGCCCAGGCCGCGACCGACGCCGTGACTGCAGACGAGGACGAAGCCGCCGACACGCCGGAGCTGAAGGAGTTCACGCAGCTCATTGGCCTGCATGCGGCCGCGCCCGAGGCGACAGCCGCTGCGGCCAAGCCAGACAGCCATCGTGGCCGCGCCGCCGCTGCTGCGGATGACGCGCCCCAAGTTCGCCCCGCCCTGAGTGCCTTGACGACCGCGCCAGCCAACGACGACCGCGCCGCCGACAAGCCCGAGGCCGCGGCCGCCAAGCCGGGCGACCTGCGCGCCGACAAGTCCACCGGGCGCGCGTCGACCGAGTCGCTGCAGGTCACGGCCAGCCAGGCCGGCAGCGACCCGTCCGGCACCGCCCCTGCGCCCGCCCCGCCGAGCTTCGCCGCCGTCCTCGCCCAGGCGCTGCCCACGCCCACCACCCTGCCCGACGCCGCCGCAGCCGCGACCTACGCCAATGTGCAGGCGCCGCTGCACGGCCCCGCCTTCGCGCCCGAGCTGGGCGCGCGCGTCAGCCTGATGGCCGTGGACGGCGTGCAGCACGCCGAGCTGCAGCTCAACCCGGCCGACATGGGGCCGGTGACCGTGCAGATCGTCGTTGACGGCAGCCAGGCCCAGGTCTCCTTCCACGCCCTGCAGGCCGAGACGCGCCAGGCGCTGGAGCAGAGCCTGCCCGACCTTGCTGCGGCGCTGCAAGGTCAGGGGCTGACGCTGTCCGGCGGCGGTGTCTTCCAGCAGGCGCCGCGTGACGCAGATCACGCCGAGGACAGCCGCGATGCCGGCGGCATGGCGCGCAGTTCACGCGCTAGCAACGACCGCGTCGGCGGCACCGCCCCCGTGGCGGCCGCGCCGGCTCGCCGCAGCGTCGGCCTGCTCGACACGTTTGCCTGAACCTGAAGCGGGAATAGCCCGCCCGCGCCGCGCCTAATCCACGCATGCCCGGGCGACCCGAGGTCAATAATCAGGCATCGAGCCGCCCTCCATCTGCGGTGGGCGCGACGTTCAAGGAGTTCTCATGGCGACTGCGCCGGCTGCCGAAGAGGCCGCGCCCAAGGGTGGCGGCAGCAAGAAGAAGCTGATCATCATCCTGGCAGCCGTGCTGGTCCTGGTATTGGGCGGCGGCGGCGCGGCCTTGCTGCTGCTGAAGAAGAAGCCCGTCGACGACGGCGAGGACGGCGCCGATCAGACCGAGGAGCACGCGCCCAAGGCCAAGGTCAAGCCCAAGAGCGACCACCCGCCCACTTTCGTGCCGCTGGACCCCTTCACGGTCAACCTGGCCGACAAGGACGTGGACCGCTTTGCGCAGATCGGCATCACGCTGCAGGTCGAGGACCCCAAGTTCGCCGACCAGGTCAAGGCCTACATGCCCGCCATCCGCAGCAATGTGCTGATGGTGCTGTCGCACAAGACGGCGGCAGAGCTGCTGACCCGCGAGGGCAAGGACCAGCTCGCCAAGGACATCATGCGTGAGGCGGTGCGCCCCATGGGCATAGAACTCGACGACGAAGACGAGGCCGAGCACGCCGGCGACGCGCCGAAGAAGAAAAAGAAGAAGAAGAAAAACACCGTCGAAAACCCCATCTCCCAGGTCCTGTTCTCCAACTTCATCGTGCAATGAATCAGCAGATCCTTTCGCAAGACGAAGTCGATGCACTGCTGCAAGGCATCACCGGCGAGAGTCAGAAGCTCGAGCAGGAAGAGGAGCAGGTTGGCGGCATACGCGAGTACAACCTCGCCAGCCAGGAACGCATCGTTCGTGGGCGCATGCCCACGATGGAAATCATCAACGAGCGGTTCGCGCGCAACATCCGCGTCGGCCTGTTCAACTTCATCCGCAAGAGCCCGGAAGTCGCCATCGGCGGCATCAAGGTGCAGAAGTACAGCGCCTTCCTGCGCGAGATCGTCGTCCCGACCAACTTCAACATCGTCTCGGTCAAGCCGCTGCGCGGCAGCGGCCTCATCGTCTGCGACCCGACGCTGGTGTTCGCCGTCATCGACTCGCTGTTCGGCGGCATCGGCAAGTTCCACGCCCGCATCGAGGGCCGCGATTTCTCGCCCACCGAGCAGCGCGTCATCACCCGCATCGTCGAGGTCGTCCTCGCCGAGTACCACAAGGCCTGGAAGGGCATCTAYCCGCTCGAGCTSGAMTACCAGCGCTCGGAGATGCAGCCSCAGTTCGCCAACATCGCCACGCCSAGCGAGATCGTCGTGTCGACGTCCTTCACGCTGGAAATCGGCGAGACCAGCGGCACCATCTACTTCTGCATCCCGTACTCGACGCTGGAGCCCATCCGCGACGTGCTCTACAGCACGACACAGGGCGACTCCACCGAGCCGGACCGCCGCTGGATCAACCTGCTGAAGACGCAGATCCAGGCCGCCGAGGTCGAACTTGTCGCCGAGCTGGGCACGGCGCCGGCCACGGTGGAGCAGTTGCTGGCCTTCAAGCCGGGTGACTTCATCGAGCTGGACCTGGATCCCATGATCCAGACCAAGGTGGACGGTGTGCCCGTCTTCGACTGCCACTACGGCACGTCCAACGGGCGCTACGCGCTCAAGATCAACAAGATGCTGACTGGCCCGCAAGAGAGCTGGTTAGGAGCCAAACATGAGCCCTGATTCACCCAGCCAAGAAGAACAAGACGCGATGGCGGCCGAATGGGCTGCGGCGCTGGCCGAGGCCGCGCCCGCCCCGTCTGTCGCGTCGGAAGTCGCCGAAGTGCCGGAACAGGTGTCCACGCCGAACTTCGCCAACTTCACGCCGACCGGCGGCATGGGGCCGGGCAACGACATCAACATGATCCTGGACATTCCCGTCCAGCTGACTGTTGAACTCGGCCGCACCCGCATCCCGATCAAGAACATCCTGCAGCTGGCCCAAGGGTCGGTCGTCGAGCTGGACGCGCTGGCCGGCGAGCCCATGGACGTGCTCGTCAACGGCTACCTGATCGCCCAGGGCGAGGTGGTGGTGGTGAACGACAAGTTCGGCATCCGGCTGACGGACATCGTCACGCCGTCCGAGCGCATGCGCCGGCTCAGCAAGGCGGCCTGATCGCGGTCTGCGGGCGTGGTCCCCGGACAACCAAGGGTTTGCCGGGCCATTTAGGGGGTTCGGTCGCTCAAGTCCGTCCGCAGAATGCCGAGGCATGAATGCTTCCGGCCTGCTCCCCTTTCTCTGGTTCCTCGGCATCGTCGCGCTGATCCCCGTCGCGCTGTGGCTGCTCAAGCGCACGCCGCTGGGTGGCGCGGCGGCGGTGGGCGTGCTGCGCGTCGTGGCCCAGCTGCCCACGGCGCCCAACCAGCGCCTGCTCGTCGTCGAGGTCGGCCAGGGCGATGACCGCCGCTGGCTGGTGCTGGGCGCCACGGCGCAGAGCATCACGACGCTGCACGTCATGCCGCCGCAGGCCGAGCCGGTAGCGCCGGCCAGCTTCGCCAAATTGCTGAGCAAGGAGCGCGGCGATGCGGCTTAAGTTCCTGCTGAGCCTCGGCCTGCTGGCCGCCGGCAGCGCCTTCGCGCAGAGCCAGACACCGCCGGCCACGCTGCCGCTGCTGATCGGCCAGGGCGCCGGCGGCAGCTACTCGGTGCCCATCCAGACGCTGCTGTTCTTCACGGCTTTAGGCTTCCTGCCGGCGGTCATCCTGATGATGACCGCCTTCACGCGCATCGCCATCGTGCTGAGCCTGATGCGCCAGGCCCTGGGCACGCAGGCCGCGCCGCCCAACCAGGTCATCGTCGGCCTCAGCTTGTTCCTGACCTTCTTCGTCATGAGCCCGACGCTGGACAAGGTCTACGCCGACGCCTGGCAGCCCTACAGCGCCGGCACCATCCAGTTCGACGAGGCCTTGAAGCGCGCCGAGGTGCCGATGCGCGGCTTCATGCTGAAGCAGACGCGCCAGGCCGACGTGGCGCTGTTCTCGCGCCTGGCCAAGCTCGACGCCAGCGTGAAGCCGGAGGAAGTGCCCTTCAAGGTGCTGGTGCCGGCCTTCGTGACCAGCGAGTTGAAGAGCGCCTTCCAGATCGCGTTTTTGATCTTCATCCCCTTCCTCGTCATCGACATGATCGTGGCGAGTGTGCTGATGAGCCTGGGGATGATGATGCTGTCGCCGGTGCTCGTGTCGCTGCCGTTCAAGCTGATGCTGTTCGTTTTGGCGGACGGCTGGAATCTATTGCTTGGCTCCCTAGCCGCTTCTTTTGTGACCTGACCATGGATGCACAACAAGTCTTCACTTTCGGCCAGCAGGGCCTCTACATGCTGATGCTGGTGGCCGCGCCCATCCTCATCGTCGTGCTGCTCGTCGGCGTCGTCATCAGCGTGATCCAGGCGGCCACTCAGATCAACGAGGCGACGCTGTCGTTTGTACCCAAGGTCATCGCAGCGGTAGTGACGTTGCTGGTGGCGGGGCCGTGGATGATGACGACGCTGGTGGAATACATCCAGCGGACGTTGATGACGATTCCGTCGGTGGTGGGGTAGGTCTGGTTGTTGCGATGAGTGGGCCGCTGTTCGCTGCTTCGGGTTGGCGCCACGGTGCCGGGAGTCCCGCCCGGCGGCGGGGTAACTTTCTTCTGCGGGGCCAGAAGAAAGTCACCAAAGAAGAGGCCCTGAACCGCACACGAGCACCACATGCACGAGCTGCGCCGTGCAACAGCCGATCGTTGCGTGGGACGACGCGAGCCGCTGCGCTCTCGCTGCTGTCCTTGTCACCAGCACCACTCTTTGCCGCTTCAGCCCGCCTAACGCGCGGCTGCACGCCGGGCTCACGAGAAACACCGAAGACAGCGTCGCTCGGGCGACGCGATGGCTCGTTGCTCGTCGTAGGTAGCGAACCCCAACGCCGCCCCGCCAGACCGATGTGGCGTCGCCCCAGCGACGCGGCAATTCCTGGTGAGCCCGGCGTGCAGCCGGCGTTAGGCGGCATGAAGTGGCGCGCCATGGCAGTCGTCACAAGGACAGCAGCGAGAGCGCAGCGGCTCGCGTCTGCCCGCAATGCCAGTGGATGTTTTCGCGCGCCGCTCTTTGCGGCGTCGCGCTCGTGTGCGGTTCAGGGCCTCTTCTTTGGTGACTTTCTTCTGGCCCCGCAGAAGAAAGTTACCCGGCCGCCGGGACGGACTCCCGGCAATGCATCGAGCAGGCACGCTCTGGGCAAATGCAACCCACAGCGGAGCAACTAACCAAACATGTTCTCCGTCACCGAAGCCCAACTCCTTGAGTGGCTCAACCCCCTCCTCTGGCCCTTCATCCGCACCCTGGCCCTGTTCGCCGGCATGCCCACCTTCAGCCAGCGCGCCGTGCCGCTGCGCCTGCGCGTGGGCCTGTCGCTCTTCATCGCCGTGGCGGCACAACCCTCCCTGCCGGCGATCCCGCCCACACCGCTCGACTCCTTCCCTGCCCTCACCCTGCTCGTCGCCCAACAGCTGCTGATCGGCCTGTCCATGGGCTTCGCCGTGCGCCTCGTGTTCGCGGCGCTGGAGTTCGCAGGCGAATTGATCGGCCTGCAGATGGGCCTGAACTTTGCCGGCTTCTTCGACCCCTCCAGCGGCGCCCAGGGCACCGCCAGCGCGCGCTTCTTCGGCAGCATGGTGGCCTTTCTGTTCATCGCCATCAACGGCCACCTGCTGCTCATCAACGCGCTGGTGCAGAGCTTCCACAGCTTCCCGGTCGGCACCGAGCCCTTCGCCTTCCTGCGCGCGACGATGCCGCACCGCTGGGGCGCGGAGATCTTCACCATCGGCCTGTGGATCGCGCTGCCGCTCATCACGATGCTGATGTTCGTCAACCTCGTGCTGGGCGTGATCTCGCGCGTCGCGCCGCAGATCGGCGTCTTCTCGGTCGGCTTCCCGCTGACCGTCAGCGTCGGCCTGATCGGCATGGTGGCCACGCTGCCGCTGATGCAGACGCCCTTCACCGTGGCGCTTGAGCGTCTGCTGGCGGCGTTCAGTTAGCCCCTCGTCCGGTCTCGCTCCGCTGAACGCGGGCGTGCCCAGCCGGTCCCCCGAGCAACTGTGTCTGGCGTCAAGCGCCAGAAGGGGTTTGAAGATGCTTGACAGCATCCCAAGTGGCTTGATCGCGCAACATGGCATTGATCACGGTGAGCAGCTTGCGCATGCAGGCCACAAGCGCCACCTTCTTGGCCTTGCCGGCCGCGACCAGGCGTGCGTAGAAGACCTTGATCGCAGGGTTGTGAACGATCGCCGAGACCGTGGCCATGTACAGCAC